>CAIXAQ010000103.1 GCA_903917425.1 uncultured Bacteroidales bacterium | reverse complement strand
TATCGGCTGTAACGGATAATCCCTCGTTTATCAGCCTTGATCCAACAGGTAAATTTCTTTATGCTGTCAATGAGCTTGATACGTGGAATCATGAACCAACAGGCGCTGTAAGTGCATTTAGTGTCAACCGCGAATCGGGGAAACTGGATCTTCTTCTCCAGGTGTCTTCACTTGGAAAAGCACCGGCTCATATTTCGATGGATCATTCAGGTAAGTATTTGCTGGTAGCAAATTATACAGGCGGAAACATTGCTGTTTTCCCTTTAGGAAAAAATGGCTTACCAGGCAAACAAACAGCATTTATGCAGCATACCGGATCGGGTGTGAACGCCGGGCGGCAAAGCGGGCCGCATGCCCATTTCGTACAGGCTACGAGTGACAGCAGGTTTATCATGGCGGCCGACCTGGGAATTGACAAAATAATGATATATCGGTTCGATGCATCCAATGGGACGCTTACAGCAAACAATCCGGCCTTTGTTGCGGTGGATCCCGGTGCTGGTCCCAGGCATTTTGCTTATCATCCGTCAAACGATTTTTTGTATATATTAAATGAGCTGAACTCTACGATTACAGTTTTTAATTATGAGAAGAAAACTGCCGCTTTAACAAGCAGGCAAACTATTTCGACCCTGCCTGATAATTACTCAGGCTTTAATGCAACAGCAGAAATTGCTGTGGATGCGAAAGGCAGGTTCCTTTATGTTTCAAATCGCGGGGAAAACACCATAGTGCAGTTCGCCATTGATCCTGTTAACGGGGAACTCACACTGGTTAGCCGGGTATCAAGCGGGGGCCAAACACCCCGGAACTTTCAGATTGATCCGACCGGGCGGTGGTTATTGGCTGCCAACCAGGATTCAGATAATATAGTCATATTCCGTATTGACCCGAAAAATGGACAATTGGTCCAAACATCCCAATCTGTAAAGGTTTTCGCTCCGGTATGCATCAGTTTCTTACCCGCTAAATAGTGCTTGCAAGAAAACTCAATCTCGTTGTAGCATGATGATTTTTTAGGCAAATAAAATCAGTTAAATCAAAAAAATGAAGGATCCGAAATATCCATCTTTATACCAAATCAATACACGGGTCTGGCTTACTGAACTCTCGGGTAATCTGGGGCGGCAAGCCACGCTCGATGACATTCCCGACGCGGAATTGGATCGCCTGGCCGAAATGGGGTTCGACTGGATCTGGTTTTTAAGCGTTTGGACTACAGGCAAACTGGGGCGGGAAATTTCGCGCGAAAACCCGGAATGGCGGCATGATTTTGAAGCCACCTTGCCCGACCTGAAAGAAGAAGACATCGCCGGTTCAGGGTTTGCCATTGCTGCCTACACAGTGCATCCTGACCTCGGAGGCGATGAAGCCCTGGAGCGGCTCAGGAACAGGCTCTTCGAACGTAGCCTTAAACTGATGCTCGATTTTGTCCCGAATCATATGGGTCCTGACCATCCCTGGGTGACAGAGCATCCTGAATATTTTATTTCAGGAACAGAGGATGACCTTAAAAATTATCCTCAGAATTACATCCAGGTAAAACAAGAAAAGGAAGATTTGATATTCGCTTATGGCCGTGATCCTTACTTTTCGGGATGGCCGGATACTGTTCAGCTCGATTATAGCAATCCCGATACCGTTGAGGCAATGAGCAGTGAACTTCTGCGCATCTCAACTCAATGTGATGGAGTACGCTGCGATATGGCGATGCTTGTTCTGCCGGAGGTTTTTGAAAAAACATGGGGCTGGGCTGCGCAACCCTTCTGGCCAATGGTCATAAATCTGGTGCATGAAAAAGTTCCCGGTTTTTGTTTCCTGGCCGAAGTTTATTGGGATATGGAGTGGGCCCTGCAGCAGCAGGGATTTGATTATGCTTACGACAAACGCCTTTATGACCGTTTGACGGAAGGACATGCCAGGGCTGTGCGGGAGCACTTTTTTGCAGGACTTGATTACCAGGATAAACTTGCCCGATTCCTCGAAAATCATGACGAACAGCGTGCTGCCTCTGAGTTCGGTGCAGAACAGCATCGGGCGGCAGCCGTAATAACATTTTTATCGCCTGGGTTAAGGTTCTTTCACCAGGGGCAATTTGAAGGACGACTGAAACGCATCTCCCCGCACCTGGTCCGCGCCCCGGAGGAACCTGTAAATGAAGACATCCAAAAGTTTTATGGCAGTTTGCTTTCAGCATTAAAAAAGCCAGTGTTTCGCTACGGCTGCTGGGAACTCCTGGAGTGTGTGCCAGCATGGGACGGAAATACTACATGGGATTCTTTCCTGGCATTTGCCTGGGAGAATAAAGATGGCAGGCAGGTACTGGTTTGTGTAAACTATTCACCTCATGACAGCCAGTGTTTTGTTCACCTGCCGTTTGAATACAGTGCAGGCGCTACCATTCGGTTCGTTGATCTGATGAGTTCTGATTTTTATGAGCGCGAAAGCTATGAACTTTTATCTCCTGGTCTTTTCGTGGATCTGCCGGCATGGGGGTATAACGTTTTCGAAGTTCTGGTCCTATAGTGGCATCTCGAAAGCACCCGAACGTAAGACATGCGTAAAAAATACAAGTAGAACCTTATTTTGCCTGATAAGAAATCATTCATTAATCTAATTTTAAAATGAAAAACATAACTTTTATAATCATACTGCTTTTAGTCTTTTCTGACCTGGCTTCTGAAGCATGCACCTCCATTATCATTTCAGGCAAATATACACCCGATGGGAGGCCTATCATGTGGAAAAACCGTGATACAGATACGTATCAGAATGCGATCAAGTATTTTAATGACGGGAAATACCATTCGATAGGATTAATTGATTCTGACGATCCTACGGGTAAATCGGTCTGGATTGGTTATAATTCTGCCGGATTTGCCATTATGAATACGGCATCTTACAACCTGATTATGAGCGATACCATTGATGTGAAAGACCGCGAAGGTATCGTAATGCGGGAGGCACTGATGCAATGTGCTACGGTTGACGAATTCGAATCGTTTCTGAATGATTATAAAAAGCCGCTCGGAGTAGAAGCAAATTTTGGAGTAATTGATGCAAAAGGAGGAGCTGCTTATTTTGAAGTCAGTAATTTCACTTATAAAAAACTGGATGTAAACGATTCCGGTTTAGCTCCGATGGGTTATATAATTCACACTAATTTTTCTTTTACCGGCGATCCTAATACAGGTAGCGGGCAAATCCGGTATAAAACTGCCGGGGATTTGTTTTACCAGGCGGCTCAGCAAAATAACCTCAGCGTTCGTTTTATTCTCCAGGATGTAAGTCGTTCGTTGTGGCACTCACTTACGAAAACTGATTTAAAAAATTCATTTTCCCAAAATCCGGACGAACAAAAATTTATGAATTTCACTGATTTTATTCCGCGTTATTTTTCGTCGGCCGCCGTCGCTATACAGGGGGTGAAGCCCGGCGAAAACGTGGAATATACCACCATGTGGACAATCCTCGGCTTTCCGCTTACATCAGTAGTAACACCGCTCTGGCTATGCATGGGGAAGGATCAGCCGGCACAGGTTACCCTGGATAAAAATGGAGTAGCGCCGCTGTGTGATAAGGCCATTCAGCTTAAACAACAGCTTTTCCCGATCAAAAAAAGTTATGGCGAAAACTACATCAATGTAAATGCATTGTATAATGGCTCCGGAACAGGAATCATGCAGAAACTTAAACCACTTGATGACCTGATTTTTGACGAAGCAACCAAAAAGCTCGACCAATGGCGGAATAATAAAGATTTCAAGCAGGAAATTCCGGAATTTTATATGTTTATGGACCAAAAAATCAGTGAGCAGTATTCAAATTTCCAGGCAGAATTATCTCATTAATTAAGCTATGCATGTTGAACACAACCTTAATGGCTACTTTACTTACCGTATTCCGTTGATCAAGAAGGAATAATGCAATACCTAACCTGGACAAGCCAGAAGCTAAAAAGGGAGAATAATTTAAAAAGCAAAGTTCAAAAAGCAAAGTTCAAAAAGAGTTGATACGAAGTGAGATGTTTTTTGGAATTATGTGATTAACAGTTTGAATTCAGTTTAATTAGTGGTTAAATTCTATAAGTATATAATAATCAATAACTTTGAATTTTACTTTTTACTTTTTGAACTTTGAATCACTTGCATTCGCATTTTGCAATTTTATGCCAAATAATACACCAGGTTGAGAGTTAAGCAACTAATATTGGCCAAGATCTTTATAAATCTAAGTTAAAAATAATAGTAGGATGGAAAGTATTAATAACCTCCGTTCCCTCGGACGTACTCAACTGAAAGTTACTCCAATCGGACTTGGTTGCTGGCAGTTCAGTAAACAGAAAAACATGGCCGGGAAATTCTGGCCAACACTTGAAGATGATCTCATCGACAAGGTTGTATCTCTTTCGCTTGAAGGAGGCATCAACTGGTTCGATACGGCTGAAGTATATGGCAATGGTGCATCTGAAAAAGCATTATCCAAAGCCTTACAGGCAGCAGGGAAAAAGCCCGGGGAAATCATTATTGCTACAAAATGGTGGCCTATGTTCCGCTTTGCTTCGAATATCCCCAAAACCATTGATGAGCGCAGTAAATTCCTTTCGCCTTACCCTATTGATCTATACCAGGTGCATCAGCCCTGGGGTTTTTCGTCCGAAGTAAGCGAAATGAAAGCCATGGCTGAACTGCTCAACAGGAAGCTGATTAAAAATATCGGAGTCAGTAATTTCTCGGCACAACAAATGAAAAAATCCTGGGAAACCCTTGATAATATTGGAATTCCCCTGGCCACAAATCAAGTTTCATATAATTTGCTGAATCGTAAAATCGAATCAAATGGAGTGATGGAAATGGCAAAGAAACTGGGTATATCCATCATTGCCTATTCCCCTTTGGCGCAGGGACTGGTTACCGGAAAGTTTCACGATAATCCTGAACTGCTCAAAAACATCGGTTTACGGAAATATAGTTCTCAGTTTAAACCCAATGGACTTGAGAAAAGCCGACCCGTGGTGATGTTAATTAAAGAACTGGCTTCTAAGTATAATGTAACTCCCTCACAGATAGCCCTCAACTGGTTGATCAATTATCATGGCGAAACGGTAGTTGCCATACCGGGTGCAACAAAGGAAAACCATGTAAAGGAGAATGCGGGTGCCATGTCATTCCGGCTTTCCGACGAGGACATGATCAGACTGGAAAAGGAAAGTGCAGTATTCAAATAAAGGAGACTGCAAACTTTTATCTTGCACTGATCAAAAGGCTTAATCAAGCCATATATTCACAAAAGGACCAAAGGGTATATGGCTGGGCTTGGTCAAAGCCATTGGTGTCTTAATGTATTGGGCAGGGATTTCAGTTTATCCAGGCATTTTGGATTCAATTTTGAAATTGGAGTTCTACTGCAAATTGAATGGAAATAGTTCGCAAAAGGCCGAATGGCCGAAGTCAGAAGAAAATGCTGATTTAAGATTTAAACAATCCTATCGAAGACGGCTTGAGAAATGTAAATGGCCAACCCGGTAACGCATTCATGTGATAAGATAAGTTTTTAGAATAATTTCTGACTTCCGTCTACCGACTTCCGGCAATGTTTTTAACCACTAAACTAAAAGTAGAGCCTAATTCTCAATGGTATTTTCAGAAAAAAATCTGAATATTAATTACCTTTACAAATGGAATAGCATTTTCTAAGAGCTTATGGCGTATAAGAATAACCTCCAATGGAATAGGTTGTTTGAGTCTCAATTTAGGTGCGGATTTCTATGGAAATATGTTCCCGAAAGTGTGCATTTTCTCTTTATTACTAATCGACTAAAACTTTCGTCATATGGAATCTGGTAAACTACTGTTGTCGCTGTGCTTTTTCTTCATTCTTGGGCTGGCAAAAGCCCAGGATATGCGCTTGCTTGAGTATGCGGACAAGATGAATGAACGATACCTGGCCGTAAAGGTAAAAACTGATAAAATTGCCGATTCTTTGAGTATAATTAAACGCGTTGATGACGGCAAATCGGTTATACAACTGAGCCACTTTGTGGATGGATTCCCTCGTTTCCGTGCCACATCCAATATCAATGCAGCTGCCACTACTTCAACTTCTGCGGTCTGGCCGGGTGGGGCTGCACGTCTTAATTTAACCGGAACAGGTATTACTTTGGGCATATGGGACGAAGGAAAAGCCAGGATCGACCACCAGGAATTCGGAGGAAGGGTTATAGTCAAGGATGATTCACCCTATATCAGCAATCATGCTACCCATGTATCAGGTACAATGGTTGCTTCTGGCGTGGTTCCTACAGCAAAAGGGATGTCATACCAGGCAAACCTGAACTCCTACGACTGGAACAATGACGTAAGCGAAATGGCAGCAGCAGCAGCCTACGGGCTCCAGGTTTCGAACCACTCCTGGGGATATTTGGCAGGGTGGCATTACGGTTACGCTGGCGACAACAAATGGGTTTGGTTTGGCGACACCACCTTCAGCAGAACGATCGACTACGGTTTCGGTGCTTACGAGCAAACCTCGTACGATTGGGATACCTTAGCCTGGATGGCACCGGATTTTCTTATAGTAAAAGCATCAAGCAACGACAGATACCAAGGTCCTTCTGAGCAGCCTGTTCAGCATTGGCTGTGGAACTCAGGTAATGGCTGGGTTTTGTCTAGTTCAGTACGAGAAAAAGATGGCGAAAACGGCTTCGACTGCATACCGTGGAATGGCGTAGCTAAAAATATTCTGACAATTGGTGCCGTGAATGATATTCCTGCCGGTTATCAGGCACCTTCGGATGTTGTACTGGCAGGTTTCAGTTCTACGGGCCCGACAGATGACGGACGGATTAAACCCGACCTGGTGGCTAACGGGGTGGACGTATACTCCGCATACTCTTCATCATCCACGGTTTATGGCTCATATTCAGGCACATCCATGGCAACTCCCAATACCAGCGGTTCAATTGGCTTGATTTTAGAACATCAGCGAAACCTTACCGGTAGTACCCTTATGCGCGCTGCTACCATGAAAGCTTTGCTGATCCATACTGCTGATGAGGCAGGAACCACTACCGGACCGGATTACACATATGGCTGGGGATTGCTGAATACAAAGAAAGCAGCTCTTTTAATGAGTCGGAATTCGGATAACGGATTCAATTTCAATATTCGCGAACTGACACTTAGCCAGGGAGATACAATCAAAATACCGGTTTATACCAATGGAATTGAGCCATTATCGGCAACCATGGTGTGGACTGACCGTCCTTCAATCAAATTTACAGCTTTTGTCAATGATACCTCGCATATGCTGGTTAATGACCTAGATTT
>CAIXAQ010000102.1 GCA_903917425.1 uncultured Bacteroidales bacterium | reverse complement strand
TCTGTTAGTTTTTAGAAGTTAATTTCAGATTATAAGGAGAATCGGGTACTTTTGTTTCAGCTATCCCGCGAAGGCGGGATTTAGTTCAACAAACGCTATAGCAAATGCGGGTTTGCGTGAACGTTGAAACATTTAAAATCTTAACCTACATTTGTGCTGGCAGACAGTTGAACAGCAATTTATTCCCGCACTTGCCATAGCGTCAGCCGTCAGACTGTCTAATAACTGTTTCTCGCGAGTAAATTCAAAAGGTACCTGATCGAATGCGAAAGCAATTATTCAATTCTCAACGACTTCCATTTAGGTTATTAGACAGTCTGCCGTTAGCAACAATTATTGCATGAAAAATAAATTCCTGATTATAATAATTACGATACTTTTTTCATCTTTCTCGGATGAAAATAAAAGTGTCATTAGTCCTATTGATAGTAAAGAATATGTTTTACTAATTGGATATAACAGGTCAACGGATATAGTAGTCATCAAGGATTATAAAAGAAAGAAAAAAAGATATAGATATTTATGCACCCAGCCCAATATCGGAGGACCCTATTATGATTATAATAAGAAAGTGTTTTGCTCAGAAGAATTGTTAAAATTAAATGACTCTTCAAAGATTGTTTTCTGGGATGAAGATCAAATAGAAGTAAAAGTCATTAATCTTCCCTTCAAAACTTCCCTAATAAAAATTGACATGTTGATCAATGATACTACTTTCCAATTTACTTTGAATAATCAGAAGCACTTATTGACACCAGGGCAAACTTTTTGTGATTCCCTAGTCAAATTCGAGAAGGTAAAAAAAAGAGTTTACAAAATTACTGAATTCTTTGAGATCAGAAATTATGGCCTTATTTTGAAGACTAACATCATTGACATTAAGGAATCCAATAGACGAGCAATCGAAGAAGGCCGAATACAAGATAGTATTGATATAGAAAAAGGCCGAATACGAGACAGCATTGATATGTATGACTTGAATCTTCTAGAGAAAAAAAAATAACTGTTGCTAATAAATAGGAATATGAGCGGCGCGGAGCGCCCAGCGATTATTACAGGTTGAACTACATTTCGACAGGCTCAATGCAGCGCATTTCGACAGGCTCAATGCAGCGCATCCCGGTTAGATTCTGAAGTAAATAGTTGTTTTTTTTCTCTATGTACTTTCCGCCAGTTTTAGAATGCTATGCATTGAATAACAGAAAGATAACATTAATATAAAAATTGGCAAATACAGTTAGAAAAAAGGAATTGACAGGCAAATATAAGGATATTATTGGGTTAAACTTCTGGTAAAAGCAGAAAATCATAAACAGGCATGAATGGATTAAGAAAGATTTATGCGATTTTCAAGAGAGCTATCCCGAAGGGATTTAGTTCAACAAACGCTATAGCAAATGCGGGTTTGTGTGTTCGTTGAAACATTGGAATTCTTTATATACATTTGTGTTGGCAGACAGTTGAACAGCAATCTATTCCCGCACTACGGCTAGCTGCGGCCGTTGGCAGTCATTATAAGAAAAAACAATGTACAGAATTATAACATTAATATTCATTTTGACAACGTTATTCAGCGGAATGAAAATCTATGGGCAATCAGACCATTTGGAACCTACAAATAGCATTTTTACAATTTTGAACTACGAGTTTGAATATTATTCTCAAGTTCGCAATATCCTATTCAAAGACCTTGATGACAATCCAGAATTTAGATATTTGGTTATGCCATCATTTAGCCCAGAGAATGTTTTAAATATTGGACTAAATCATTACACAAAAAAATACTTCATCACATATCATATTGGAAACACGAGTATATGGTATTCAGAGGATAAAGATAAAATCAAGGAATAGGGTGATAAAGAACCTCAGGATTTC
>CAIXAQ010000101.1 GCA_903917425.1 uncultured Bacteroidales bacterium | reverse complement strand
TTCGATTGCTTGCGTGATTGCTTGATCGCGCGTGAGTATAGGATCAGCGCCAGATGCTACATCAGCAGCACTTAGCTTTGGAGTGGGGTGCTCAGTAAACCAATCAGCAAAAAATTTCTTGAGTTGTGAGAGTTGATCAAGCGCATCTGTAGCTGGTGCAGTGACCACTTGCGCCAACAACATCTCAGCACGTGGTCCTAGATGAATCGATCGCGTACCGTGTTCAATTACAGCGTGCTGTGTTGGTACAACTTGCACGCCATCGGAAGCAACAACTTCACCCTCTTCTGCTGCATCACCTTGAGCATTCTCAGCCTGGACTAGGTCGCTGCCAGCATCGTCTTGGCCACCATCAGTAAGTTGGTCTTTGGCTGCTTGCGCCTGTTCGGCTTGTAAAGCCAGTCCAAAGACAACTGCTGCAATCCACTGAAAGGTTTTGATATCGAAGGAATTGGTGACGAGATTCACCACCTTGGCCAATTTGGCCAGGCGTGTGTTTTGAGCTTGAGGTGCGCGCACCTCCACAGACCGCTTGGAAGGGGTCTTGGTCTTTTTGCTCACGAGCCGAATTTTGGGCGAATTATCACTCAATTAGCTTATTGGCTAATAGCAATATCCCTTACATTCCAAATTTGGGATTATCTGAATATCGCGAAATAGCCCCACAACCAGCTTGTAATAAATGGTAAAAATGAAACTAAAAATATTTAGTTATTTCATATTTCTGACATATATTGCCTAAAATATAGGCAATCATGCAGACCGCCACTTTGTCAGCCAAACAGACCCGGTTCGTGAGCGAGTATCTCGTTGACGGCTGTGGCGCGCAGGCCGCCATCCGCTCCGGAGTCGCGGTGTCTGGCGCTCACGTCTGGGCCTCGCGCACGCTACGGATAGCTAAGGTCGCAGAGGCTCTACAAGCCCACCAATCTGCTGACGCTGCCAGGCTATGCCTGAGGCGAGAAGACGTGCTGGCGGGGCTTCTGGAGGCCGTGGAGCAGGCCAGGGTCCAGAGCAACCCGGCTGCCATGGTGTCGGGACTCAGGGAGATCGGAAAAATGATGGGTTTTTACGCCGTGGAGACGAAGCGGGTGGACCTGAACGTGGCGGGGCAGGTTGAGCTGAGGCGGATGAACCAGATGTCTGATGCCGAACTTCTCAGGATCATTGTGGCGGGTCAAGCTGCCTGACAGCCACAACCGGGCGTTGTCCAGGCAATCGGGTCACTGCGATCAACCCGGCAGCCTCCAAGCGCCTCAAACCGTCACTGCATGCATCGTCGCAGACATTCAACAACTTGAGGGACCTGCCGATCAGCTTTGTTGGCTTATTGCCGTTCATGCCGGCAAGCCAGTGCACAGCGAGCGCCACGTTCAATGCTTTTCCCGGTAGATGAGCTGCTGAACTCAGCCAATCCATTTGTATGGGACCCTTCATGAAGGGCTTCGACTTGACAACCTCAATCAGTCTTGGCCCAGCTGAAGACGATCTGACTGCATCCTTTGCACAGTTGATCACTAGATGGTATTGGATGCTGCAAGTTTAAAATAGCATGTAGTTTAGCACGTAAAAAGAAAAAACCGTTTGTAAATATATGATTTACAAACGGTTATGTGTATTAATGGTGACCCCGATAGGATTCGAACCTATGACCCGCAGCTTAGAAGGCTGCTGCTCTATCCACTGAGCTACGAGGCCGGTAACGGTGCAAAGATATGAAAACATTTCTGTTCCATCTCGTTAAAATCTTAGCCCCTTAACTTACCAAAATGGTTTGGAAAATTAAATTTCCCGATAGTTGTGTTTTACATTAAAGGTGAACATAGCTTTAATACTGAATGATTATACACAAATATCTGAAAATGTGTGTTTTGAAAACTAATCGATAAATTTATGCATAAAGAGAAAGTTGGAAATATCTCTTTGAACATGATCATTCTGTTATAAGTACTAAGCGTGGAGGGTTATACAAAGATTTTGAAAGTAATTATTATTACTTTTTCGAATAAAAGCGATAAACTACAAATGGTATTTAGAGCAAACTCAAGTTGACGCAGTTCGGTTTACTATTTCAATCTCTACTAGGGTATAAACCAATTTATTATGAAGCCTGCAATAAGTCACTTTAAATATGCAATTCTTTTCCTGACTGTTATAATAGTTTTTATTCAGGTGGTAAAAGGGTTTTCGCATATAATGCTGCCTACTGATTCAGGATTACAATTCTGTGGACTGATATTCTTCTCTAATATACAGGTTGTTTCTTATTCACTGATGGTGAGTGGATTATTTCTGTTTATCATTTTTTATATCGGATACAACTTTAAAGGCAGGATTGGAAATATTATATTTGATTTAAAACAGATGCAACCCATTGGTAGTGGTGTTTTATATCCGACTTTAAAACCATTTGATTCAAGAATAAATAGTTTAAAATCCAATCCAACTGTGAGTGTTACCACCAGGGAGGATGAAAATACTGACCAGGGTGTAGTAATGATTTCCTCAGGAATCATATTGTTCGCCAACAAAGAATTCTTTAAATTAACTGGTTATGAGCCACTTGAAATTTTTGGAAAGGACTTTGCCTCGTTTATCAATCCTGAATCTTTACTCAGTTATACCATGTTAAGTCGCAGGCCGGTGAGTGACCTGAAAATTTCAGATGCTATAGGTTTGATTACAAAAAGCAATACAAATGTCGTAGCTCGTCTTGATATATCCCGAAATACTGAATTCAATCCGGATGGAATAAATATATTTTATCTTAAACAGGATGATTTTCCAAAACCGGGTCTATCGACCGAAGATTTATTCTTTTTTGATGCTGTTGAAAATCTCGACTCATTTTATTTGATTTGGGACGAGAAAGGCGTCATTTATGCAAATGATTTTTGCCGCAAAAACCTTCCTTTCTCTTTAGGTATGATCATCCGTAAACCCGGTTTGATGTTGAAATCAATCCGAAAAGAGGATCGGAGAGCGGTTAGAATAGCTTTAAATGAATATTTCCTTACGGGGAAATTTAATGAAGAAATATGTTTCAGACAGCAAAACGGTGAACTAAAGTATTACAAAGTAAAAATCAGCTCTAAAGAAGATGATTCAACCCGGTGGAGGAGAAATATTGCGACTGCCTGCGATATCACTTCCGAAAAACTCCTGATCATGAAGGCTGAAGCGGAAGCTTTGAATGCGGAAACGGCAAACGAGAATAAAACAGCTTTTTTGGCAAACATGTCGCACGAAATACGCTCGCCTCTGAACGGAATCATAGGATTTTCGGAATTACTTGCTGATAGCAGCATTACCGATGATGAGCGCGACAGATACCTGACTATTATCCAGAATAACGGAAATTCGCTGATCACGATACTTACAGATATGATCGATATATCAAAACTGGAAGCAGGAAAGCTTGAAATAATAAGGAAAAAATTTGTTCCAGCCCTTTTGATGGATGAACTGAAGTGTCAGTATAGTGGCGTGGTAAACGGGAAATCGGGAGTTGTTAATGTTATTTTTAGTGGAAATGAAGATTTTCGTGGACTGGAAATAGATTCTGACCAGAATAGAATACGACAGATACTTGTCAACCTGATAAACAATGCCCTTAAATTTACGCCAAGTGGCAAAATTGAGGTTGGGGCTGATTTTTCGGGCGAAGATATGCTGTTTTGGGTTAAAGACAGTGGTATTGGTGTTCCATACGAAAATCAGCAATCCATTTTTGAAAGATACCGCCAGGTCGACTCACCCGATTCCATGCCAAGCAGGGGTTTTGGTCTTGGTTTAGCTATATCGAAGGCTTTGGCAGAATTACTTGGTGGAAACCTGTGGGTCGAATCCATTCCTGGCAGAGGTTCTCTCTTTACATTCTCTATAAAAACTAACATTACTAACAACAACATGGAAACGACTCGTAGTATCAATTATCCTTTCGATTTCAAAGAGCACACGATTCTTATCGTTGAAGACACCGATTTCAGTTTTGTTTTCATCGAAGCTGTATTAAACTCTACAGGTATAAGAACTATTTGGGCTAAAAATGGGAAAGAAGCCATCGAATACCTGAAAACTAACCAGGCTATTGATTTGATTATGATGGATATGCACATGCCTGTGATGAATGGGTTCGAGGCTTCTGAAATAATTTCAAAACTCTGGCCTGATGTGCCTATTATAGCTCAAACTGCATTTGCATTTCCTGAAGATGTAAAAAAATGTTATTTATCCGGTTGCTCCGGGTATATTGCAAAACCATTCCGAAGAAATCAACTGTTGAGCACACTTTTCGAATACCTGGAAAACAAGGGTGAGCATAACGAAAACGGCCCGGTTTTCAGAAAACAAGTTTGTTGATGCCGGTTGCGAAGTTACATAATCTCAAGAACCTATTCTGGTATAGCCTTAACGTCGTTCTTGAGCTCTGATTCGCGGGCTTTGTCGTAGTATACTTCATTACTTACTTCACCGGCAAAGTATTCAATTTCGCTTACTTTTTCTCCATTTTCGTTGTAGTTCGTCCACAATCCTTCTCTCAGATCATTGTGCAACACTCCTACAAGTTGAAGTTTCCCGTTTGGAAAGTAGTATTTTGAGGAACCTTCATACTTGCCGTTTTCGAAGTTAACTTCGGCCTTTATGGCTCCATCGGTGAAATATTGTTTGAATATACCGTCTTTCTTTCCATTTTTATATGGACATTCTTCGAGCAATTTTCCATCGTCGTAATACGTTTTCCAAACTCCTGCAGGCACCCCGTTTTGATAAAATTCTTCAGCCGATGGAATTCCGAGGTCATTATAATATTTCCAGGTACCATCTTTTCTGGTTTCAACGTAAAGGCCTTCAGCCATTTTCTTCCCGCTGGGGTAAAAATTTACTGCAGAAGCAGTCTTCCCATTTCCGGAATAGGTAAGTTCAGTTCGTACTTTACCATCCTCGTAGAAGTACTTAAAAATGCCTTCAGGGACGTTATCTCTAAACTGGCCCTGGTAAATTACGTTGCCTTTCGCATCCAGTTTTCGCCATGTGCCTTGTTTCAAACCTTTAGCATCCGTAACATTTTGAGCTTCCAAAAGCATCGGGATAATTGAAAGACAAAGAATCAGAAAATAGTGGGGAAACCTCATTTTACCGTGTGTTATTTATAAAAATTATTATGCTCATTCTGTAGCTGTCACACTTAAAAGTAAATTGATTGCAGCTAATACTAACGCAAGGTGGAAAAATATATTTTGCCGGCTATTTAAACGAAAATATTCAGACAATTTCAACTTTCTGATACTATGCGGGCCGATATAACATAAAGTATTGAAAATCATGATGCCAATACTTTATGATTCAATGACCTGATTTCGTATTATATAGGTACTTAGTGGATTGAAAATCGGCAACAAATATTAATTTACATCCCGTAAATGATTGATGTGATTTTTTCTTCCTCTTCTTTTGAAAAGGTGGTGTTGTTGAGTGTTTCGATATTGTCATTCAATTGCTTGACCGAACTTACACCAACAATAACTGATGTAACGCGATGATCGCGCAGTAACCAGGCCGTAGCCATTTGAGCCAGAGTCTGCCCTCTTAACAGGGCAAGATCGTTAAGTTTACTGATATTGGCAATTAATCCCGGGGTAAGGTATTCCGGCTTAAGGAAGTGTGCTTTCGAAGCACGTGAATCTGCAGGGATGCCATTTAAGTACCTGTCAGTCAACACACCCTGAGCCAATGGCGAAAAGGCTACAAATCCAACACCATTGTCATTAAGCACATCCAAAAGCCCGTTCTCAACGGTTCTGTCTATCATGGAATACCTTGATTGGTGAACCAGGCAAGGGGTTCCCAACTTGTTTAAAATTGACAGTGCCCGGGTAGTTTGTTCAGGCGAATAATTTGAGATACCCGCGTATAATGCTTTTCCGCTTCTAACGATGTGATCCAGTGCCATCATGGTTTCTTCGAGCGGGGTATTGGGATCAAAACGATGTGAATAGAATATATCAACATACTCAATACCCATGCGTTTCAAACTTTGATTCAGGCTTGCCACCAGGTATTTCCTCGAACCCCATTCTCCGTAAGGTCCATCCCACATATCGTAGCCTGCTTTGGAGGTAATAATCATTTCGTCGCGGTAGGCAGTGAAATCTTTTTTCAAAATAGAGCCAAACACCTCTTCTGCCGATCCAGCAGGGGGGCCATAATTGTTTGCCAGATCAAAATGAGTGATCCCCTGGTCAAAAGCTGAGCGTATTATTTCCCTCGAATTGTTGAAATTATCTGCAAACCCAAAATTATGCCATAACCCTAGCGATATTGCAGGCAGCAATAGGCCGCTTTTTCCGCAGCGGTTGTATTTCATGGTTTTGTAGCGTGAACTTTCTGCCAAATAATTATTTCCCATTTTTAATTGTTTTAAAATTATAAGCTTTTCTTTCATGGCCGAAGTATGGAAATTTATTGTTTCCTTTTCAGATTTATATAATAATAGGGCAGTGCTTCTTCCGGATGGTCTTCGCGTTCAATGGTTTCCCAATCTTGTAAGTCGATATCTAAAAAAGTATCAGCTTCAAAGTCTTTTTGAACAATGGTAAGGTATAATTGATTTGCCGCCGGCAAAAACTGCCTGTAAACCGAGCCACCACCAATGATGAAATTTTCTTTTTCATCATCCATTTTCTCAATAGCCTCCTCAATTGAATAAGCCATGGTGCAACCTTCAATTTCTTCGCCGGCAATATCAGTAATTACAATGCTTCTGCGATTCGGTAAAGGCCGTATCGGCAGCGAATAAAAGGTTCGTTTTCCCATTACAATGGTATGCCCCGTTGTGAGTTGTTTAAACCTTTTCAGGTCGGCAGGAATATGCCAGAGTAATTGATTGTCTTTTCCTATGGCGTTATTTTGGGCTATAGCTACTATAATGGAGATGGGTTTCATTGGATGTCGGAGGTTGGATGTTAGATGTTGGATGTTAGATGTGGGATTACAGATTGCGGATTGCGGATTTACGATTGCGGATTTACGATTGCGGATTTACTTTTTACGAGTACGATTTACGATTAACTATTTTTGATTTACGATTAACGATTTTCGATTAACGATTTACCATTTTCGATTAACGATTTTCCATCAACCATTTCAAACAGCAACTGCCGCCTTAATTCCCGGGTGTGGATCGTATCCTGATAATTCAAAATCTTCGTATTTGAAACTGAAAATATCCTTGACTTCAGGATTTATTTTCATTTGCGGTAGTGGCCTGAAATCGCGTGAAAGCTGCAGGTTAACCTGTTCAATGTGATTTGAATATATATGCGCATCACCGAAAGTATGCACAAAATCGCCGGGTTGCAAGCCGGTTACCTGTGCAATCATCATGGTAAGTAATGCATAGGATGCGATATTAAAAGGAACACCCAGAAAAATATCCGCGCTCCGCTGATAAAGCTGGCACGATAATTTTCCATCGGCCACATAAAACTGGAACAATAAATGGCAGGGGGGGAGAGCCATATCCCTGATCATGCCTACATTCCACGCACTAACGATCAGGCGGCGCGAGTCAGGATTATTCCGGATCATATCGATTACCTGGCTGATCTGGTCAATTTGCGTGCCATCAGCAACCGGCCACGAACGCCATTGGTATCCATAGATGGGGCCGAGGTTGCCTTCCGGATCGGCCCATTCGTCCCAAATAGATACGTTATTTTCGCGTAAATATTTCACATTGGTTTCACCTTTTAAGAACCACAAAAGTTCGTGAATGATGGATCGCAAGTGAAGTTTTTTAGTAGTTACCGCAGGAAACCCGTCGGACAGGTTAAAACGCATCTGGTACCCAAACACGCTCATTGTTCCGGTTCCGGTGCGATCCTCTTTTTTAACACCATTTTCTAAAACATGCTTTAATAAATCGTGGTACTGCTTCATTTAAAGTATATTATATAAATTCATCCCCCGGAAAGAAGATGATTTTAGTTATGTGCTCGTTGATAAAAGTTTAACTTTTAATTGCTACTGTTATGCTTTTTTAGATTAGTGTGCAACCTGTTGTAATGCTTTGGGATCGTGCTTGTGTTTGAAGAAAATGGCAAATGCGATGGTAACTATGAGTGCATAAATGGCAAATGCCAGCCAGATAGAATTCCATTGTTTAATATATACGGGGAACTCCAGGACATTAT
>CAIXAQ010000100.1 GCA_903917425.1 uncultured Bacteroidales bacterium | reverse complement strand
TTCGAAATTCTGTTCAAAAGCAACAGCTACCGGTGTTTGATACGGAATCATAATCTTTTCACCTTCAATGGTTCCGCCGGCCAATTTTATCATTTCCGAAGCATGTTTAAAGCTTAATTCGTATGCCCTATTGAGTGACATAGGTGTTCCTTCAAAATTTAAAGGTTCAATTTCCTGTAGAGGCTTCAGCCAGAAAGCGGGTATTTTTGAATATCCCAGCATCACACCCAAAACACCACCAACGGTAGCGGGATTACAATCAGCATCCTGACCGCATCGTGCTGCAATATCAATTGATTTTGTAAAATTCCCTTTACCATACAACAGGCCAATAGTTGCATACGCTGAATTGATTTTGGCATCAATGTCGAACGACAGGAAAACGCCTTTCGGACAGCCAACATCATTGTTCCATTTTTTCTGCAATTCGAACCAGGTAGCTTGCCAGTCGGCAGGATATTGTTTATGCCACTTTATAACATCCGTGATGCAGTCATGGAATTTTGTTCCTTCCGGGATAGTTTTAATCGCCTGCTCAACTATTTCGTTTACATCATTCGATACAAATGCTGATGAATACAAGGCTGAAACATAAACTCCACCATACCAGCCATCGCCACTGTTCATAATATGCCCTACACGGTTGGCGACTTCGGTAGCTGAATTCACCATCCCGGGAGTCATTAACCCAATAAAATCCGCTTCAATCTGAAAATCGAGATCATCGGCATGAGGATTGTTTTTCCAGTTGCCCGATTGTGGCGGCATGATTCCATTAAGTATATTGTACCTCGAAGCCTGGTTGGCATGTGCCAGGTGATACGCTGTACCGGCCCAGTGATGGGCTATGGTATCCATTGAAACATTCAGCCCGTATTTTTCGAAAACATCAACAAAATTGAGATCGGTGTAAATATCGTCGAACAGACCAGGTTTTTTATCCCACCAATATTTCACATAGCCTTCGCGCCACGGAATATTCTGATAATCAGGAATAATGGAACCCTGGTACTTGAATTCGACCGGAGCGCCATATACCACGCCGATAGTCTGACCAGCCCAGCCTCCTTTGATCTTGTCTTTTAACTGATCTGCCGTAAAAGTATTTTCAGATAATGAAGCTTTATTACCTGACTCTTTCTGTTTACATGAAACCAGCGAAATCAACAATATTGCCGCAACAAATCCAAAAACCTTCCTAATTCTATTTTGCATGGTATAAATCTGAATTAATGATAAACACTAAGCTCCGTTACCGAGGTAAATCCGGAAACCTGTTTGGTGTATTTATTCCAGTGACCTTCAATTTTTGCGTCGCCGATAATACGGATTGCTTTGGTTTCGACAGGATCGAAACTAATAACGTATTCGACAAAGTGAGGCTGAAAAAAGACAATGTCAGTTTCAGGTAATGGAGGTGTGATGGATGTTTTCTCAACAGGCGTCCATTTCCCGGCTTTATCCAGGTATTGAACATTCAAGGAAGTAAACCATCCGCCAAATTCCTCGAGGCAACCTGTATGCAAGGCAAGCATGCTGATTTTCTGAGGAGTTTTCCATCCATATCCGTAATAATCAACTTTAGGAATTTTTGTTTTTGCTGCCAGGCTGTAAAATACGGATCCGGCACCGGTAGTAATTCCATCATTAATTACATCAACAGTTTTAGCATACATTGGCTTCCCGAAAGTGTACCAGCATGAATCAAGCACTTTTTCATTCAACTCACGAACATTAGCAAGGATTGTATCAGCCGTTGAAGCGATGTTTTTACCACGAACCAGCAGGTTGAAATCCTTTGTGATTTTCTCTTTACCGTTATCCAATTGAAGTGTTAGTTTCGAATATCCTGGAATCACAGGTACACCACTGAGTTTTCCGTTTGTAAAAGTCAGACCGGCAGGCAATGTACCTGAAACCAGAATCCAGTTGTATACTTTATTTGCTTCGGTGTAAAAATTAAAATCAACCGGTTTTCCAATTTCCATTTGTGGTAAAGGGCCAAGGCAAAATTCGAGAGGTGGATTAAAAGTAGCATCAGCGTTGATGGTGAGAACTTCGCTACCGGGTTTCCCGCTTAATTTTCCGCCTTTTGAAATCACCAGGGCAATTGTGGCTTTTAAAGTTCTGTCGATAATGTCGGATATGTTTGCATCAGGCAGATCGTAACGGGTAATGTTGATATACTTGTCGTTAAATGGCTTTTTCCAGCCTGCGATGGGTAAGCATAAGTTTTCAGGCAAGCCTTTCATCCCATTGATTACACCCATTAATCCGGCTACCGTGGCAGCCTGGTTGTCGGCATCGAAACCCATGGCGCATGAAAGATCGAGTGTGCGCTGAAAATTATTATCCCCATAAAGCATAGCCAATATGGCGCAGGCTCCGTTCAGATTTGCATTCCAGATGGTTTTTGTCATCAGTGGCTCATTGACATAATATTTCTGAGCCATTTCCTGCCTTGCGGCCTTCCAGTCAGCCGGATATTTTGCATGCAAGGCAATCATTTCCCTTGCTGTAGCCGTAAACCGGCCGTCGGCAGGCAAAGCTTTTATTCCTATTTCGATTAGCTTATTGATATCTTTTTCGAAATAAGCCGCCGAGTACATAGCACCGTAAAAGATGGTTGGTTCAACTCCCCATTCGTCGCTGGTAATGCGTGCTACCCAATCGGATTTTGCCGCGGCATAATTTACCATACCCGGAGCAGTTACTGCCCATATTTCATTGATCAGCTGTGGATCAATTTGATACCAGTGTGGATTTAGTTCCTTGCTTCCAGTAAAAGGCGGAGTATAACCAAAATGCATCAGCCCAAGCGCAGCGCGGTTTGCCAGCCACACCCTGTCGCGGATATGGTACATCCATGCTTCACGCAACTGAGTGTATGAAGGTTCCGAGCCAAATTTCTCCAGCTGAAGCAGGTACATATATTCCACATCTGTATCATCGTCGGAGAAGGCTCCTTCGTACTTTTTCAGTTTATCAAGGCTTTTGCTGTACCCATAAGGCCATTTTTCCGGACCGGGTTCGGCAATATATTTGTTTTCGTGAGGTAAACCGTACATGTTGCCTATCAACTGACCAATCCATTCGGCTGCAATTTTATCACGGAGTTCGCTTACCGATATTTTCACGGGTTTGCTACCATTTGAATGGAACGGTATCAGGAATATCACGAAAATCAAAAGAAGCGATATTAATGTCTGTTTTATCATAGATTACATTGGATTCTGTACCAAATTAGAGTTTGAACTTAATATGATTTGGGGTATAGGGAATAACTTAGCGTTTGGTCCTGATGCCGGTTTATTCCAGCCGGCATTTCCCCATGCGCCAAAACGTATCTGATCCTGCCTTCTGTGACCCTCCCAGGCGAATTCGCGGCCCAGTTCGTTAAGGAATTCCGTATTGGTTAAATCCGCAGTAGTTAAAGGATTAAGTCCTGCACGGGTCCGAATTTTCTGCAAATCAGCATCATTCAGCATTTCGCCGGCACGTCCCAGCCGCCATAATGCTTCGAGTTTGGTGTACAGAACATCGGCATAACGAAACAGAACAAAATCGTTTTCCATATCGGTAACATAATATTCCAACTGGTCCTGGTATTCGTACTTGGCGCAGCGGGCTCCTTCCCATTTTTTACGTGCCATGTAATTAGCAACAGTTTGAGTATAAATGAAAGGATCGCCGTCAATAATAATATCGTTCCCGCTTTTGTCCTTTTGCTGTCCGAAAAGGAAAGATTTTTTGCGAATATCGTTATCCGAATATTTATTCAAAAAGCCAGGCTCCAGGATAAATTCGTCCCACATACCGCCTTTAAACCCAAAGGTTGCGCGGCTGGCATCATTAAGAGTGAGTGTGTACCAGTAAAAACGATCCTTGGTGAAAATGGAATGCATGGGTATCACAAAAATATTTTCGGTGGATGATTCATTATGCACTTTAAAATTTGCAAAATAATCATCTTCAATGTGGTACGCATTAAGTGCTAGCACCTTATTACAGGCATCAATGGATTGTTGATTTTTATCTACTCCCGTCCATTCTTTGGCGTTCAGATATAACTTTGCCAGCAGGGTATATGCCATGCCCTGTGTAACGCGTCCGTAATATGCCGGAGTAGGTTGTGCCTGGAGTTTATCAACGTTATCAAGAATCGTTTTCTCGATATAATCGAAAACAAATTTCCTGTCCTTTTGCACCGGCAGACTTTTATCTGTAAAATCGATGGTAAACGGTATATTGCCCCAATTATCCATAGCCAGGTAATAAAAGTAAGCGCGAAGAATTTCAATTTCTGTAATTATACCTGCTTTCTCGGGAAACTCTATATCCGAGTCAGTTGTGGTATAAATGATTTCATTGCAGGCACTTATGCCCTGGTAAATAAAATTCCATGCCTCGCTGTTTATTTTATTGGTCGAGGTAAACCGGTGAGCATGAAGTTCGTCCCATCGTCCATTGTCCCAAACAAAACCATCATCACGACCGGGGGCTGCCATTTCGTCGGAAGCCATTTCGCCGAGTGTCCAGATGCTGAATTCTTCGGGATATCGCTGAAGGCTGGTATAGGCGCGGCCTGCATACTTTATTAAATTTTCTTCATTCACTAAAAACTTATCGACCGGAATACTGGAATATGCCTCTTCGTCGAGATTGGTGCAGGATACCAGGCTAAGTATGATGGTTAAGACAATGGCCTGAATCGTATATTTAAACTTCTTCATGGTACGTTTCGTATTTGAATTAAAATGTAACATTAACACCTAAAGTAAGTGAAGTTGTGCGGGGATAGTAGCTTAAACGCTCGATCCCCGGCTCCAGGCCACTTAAATTTACTTCCGGGTCGAGGCCTTTGTATCCGGCTATAGTGAGAACATCCTGCGCTGTGGCATTAAACCTGAGCTGCGAAATGTGTTTCGAATGTACAGGGACATTATAGCCTAAGGAAATGTTATCTATTTTTACGAAAGTAGCATCTTCGATGTATTTGGATGAATATTGTCCGATTCCCATAAATTCAGGATTTTCGAGTTGTGTGTGAACAATATTCCTTCCGAGGCTTTGCCAGTTTTCGTAATACAAACGATACATATTAAGCACTTGTCCGCCGATATTGGATCGGATGGAGATGTTCATTTCCCAGTCGCTGTAGGTAAGTTTATTGCTCCAGCCCAGGGTGCAAAACGGGTATGCATTGCCAATGGGTTCCCAGTTTTTGGGATCCACTTTGCCTACCGGATTCGCATTTTTAAACAAGTCATACCCATCCTCATTTAAGCCAAGCCAAACCGGCCCGTAAAATGTTCCCAATGGTTTCCCTTCTTCTAGCCGCTGTGAGAAAAGAGGGTAGGAGCCACCTAACCACCCCGATTCAATGTATTTGGTTGTAAACTCATCATTCGAAAACTTAACAAGTTTATTTGTGTTTTTACTAAATGTGACAGTAGTAGTCCATGCAAAAGAACTGCTTTTAACAGCTAAAGCATTAACCGTCAGCTCAATGCCTTGATTGCTGATGGTGCCGATATTGGCAAAGAGCACAGGATAAAGATATGGAGGATAAGGCACGTTATAGGAATACAACAAATCAGTACTTGTACGGTAGTAATAATCGAAAGCGCCACTAACGCGATTTTTAAACAGTGAAAAATCGACACCGGCATCCAGTTCCTGTTTCTTTTCCCAGCGCAGGTTTGGATTTGGGTTCGATTTGGGCCCCCAGCCATTTATCCACTCGCCATTGTAATAGAATTTCTTACCCGGCCCTACCATCATCAGCGACTGATAACTTGCAAAATCCTGGTTGCCTGTAGTACCATAACCGACACGTAATTTAAGTTCGTTAACCCAGGTAACGGTATTCATAAAATCTTCTTTGTTTATCCGCCAGCCAAGACTTGCCGAAGGAAACCAGCCCCATTTGTTGTTTGCGCCAAATCGTGACGATCCTTCCCTGCGGATCGAAACAGCCACCAGGTAACGCTCGTTGTAATTGTACATGAGGCGGCCAAAAAATGAGATGAGTTTGCTGCTGCCTTTGTAGGAACCCATCGAAGCCTGACCAACCCCTAAATCTGAACCAGCCCCAATATTGTTAGGCCCATACAGATCGGAATCGAATCCTGAATTTACCATATAGGATGTGTTCGATTCCTGTTCCTGGTATGAGTATCCCGCAAGTGCCTGAAAATTATGGTGTTCAATGGATTTTGTGTAATTAACTGTGCTTTCGTATTGCAGGTTACTGCTTTTTCCGTTACCAATTTCGGCTTCGCCTCCATTACCTAGAATACTTGGATAATACATGGTTTTGTACGACATGTCTTCCCAATCCGATTGCTCGATCGAAATAAAATTAATCCATTTCAACGTTTTAGCAAGATTCAAAGTAGCACGCACGTTGCCGCCCGCATCAATTGTTTTGCCTTCACGGGTGCGTTCATTAAGCATGGCTACCGGGTTATAATAATCTATCCCTTCCAATCGGGTGTAACCGCCCGAATATGTATTATCAGGATCATAAACAGCGCTCGTCGGGTTGCGAATAAAGGCCTGGTAAAAAACATCATAATTGGCTGGTTTGTAGTTGCGCATGCTGTAGCTCAGGTTGTAATCGAGCAGTAAAATACCTTCCAGAGCCTTTTGCGTTATGTTGGTACGAAGCAGGTATTTATTGGATTCGTTATTTTTCATCAGGCCATCTGCCATATCAATGTAAATGGTTGACCGGTGCGAAAAATTCTCCGTTCCGCCCCAGAAAGCAAGGTTATGTTTCTGACTGAATGGATTTGTGCGGGTTACCTCTTTAAACCAATCGGTGTTCGCATCGTATATATTTATGGCTTTATCGGGAGCATATAGCTCAATAGCGGTGCGGAATTCGTCGGCCGTCAGGTTTTCGACACTGCGGGGAGCCACCTGAACTGAAAATTGCCCGGTATATTCAACCTTAGCTGCACCCGCTTTTGCTCGTTTGGTTGTGATAATAATAACACCATTCGATCCTCGTGTTCCATAAATAGCCGCCGCAGCACCATCTTTCAATACATCTACTGATTCAATTTCCTCCGGGCTTACATTCTTCATATCACTACCCGACACACCGTCAATAATAATTAGAGGTCCCTGGCCGGAAGTGAGTGTATTGGTACCGCGCAGAATGATGCTGTAATTTTCCATGGGGTCGGCACCATTGGGTTTTGCAATGGTTAATCCGGCTACTTTACCCTGCAAAAGTCCAATTGGATTATTGTACGCACCCGGGTTGAAATCGTCGGATTTAACAGAAGCGATCGAGCCCGTAACTTCTTTTTTGGTTGTAGATCCATAACCGATAACTACGACGCCATCCAAAGCCTGTATCAAAACCTTGAGTTTAATATCGATTTTTTGCTCGGAGCCCACGAGCACTTCTGCATTCTGATAGCCGATGTATGAAAAAACCAGGCTGGCACCTTTTGGTGCATTTAACGAATACTTGCCGTTAACATCAGTAACAGTGCCGGTTTGTGTCCCTTTAATCAAAATATTTACTCCGGGGATTAGCTCATTATTGTCAACATCCGATACAACCCCTGAAATTTTTATAGTTGATGCATCCTGCGCTAAGGCGCAAACAGTTGACAAAATGAGTAAGTATGCTAAAACCAGGTTCAACAAACCGGATTTTTGTTTAACAATCCACATAATTATTTTCATAGCAAAGTCTTTTTTAATAAATATCAAGCGAAGCTAATTCAGAACGAAAAGGTATGGAAGCCTGCGCACCCATTCGGGTAACAGTGAGAGCTGAAGCACGAGCAGCCATTTTTACTGAGTCGAGGATTGATTTCCCTTCCGCAAGGCCAACACATACTGAGCCGCAAAAAGTATCACCTGCAGCGGTTGTATCAACTGCATCTACTTTTAATGCTTCAACAAAATGATACTCATTATTCTCCTTAATTAATGCGCCTTGCGAGCCAAGTGTAATTACAACAATGTCAACTCCCTTGGCACTTATAATGTCGGCAGCCTGTTTAGCCGCCTCAATATCCGACACTTTAATACCTGACAAAATCTCAGCTTCACTTTTATTGGGAATAATTATATAGAGATTCTTCAGAAGACTGTTGGATAACGCCCTGGCCGGGGCCGGATTCAGAATGACTTTGATGCCTTTTTTCGTTGCCATTTCAGCCACATATTCAACCGTATCGATAGGTATTTCGAGCTGCATGAGAACAAGGTCGCTGCTTTCTATCTCGGCACTGGCCTTGTCGATATCCGAAGGATTGAGGTAGGCATTGGCCCCGGATGCAACTACAATACAGTTTTCGCCCTGTGAATCAACGGTAATCAGTGCAACGCCCGAAGGATGTTTGGGATCGGAATAAATATAGTCGGTTTTAATGTTTTCGGCAGCATACAGCATAACCGATTGCTTACCGAATACGTCGTTTCCGGTTTTGGAAATGAGAGTAACATTACCACCCATACGCGCCGCTGCTACTGCCTGGTTGGCACCTTTGCCGCCGGGATTCATAAAAAAAGTTCCCCCTAAAATGGTCTCTCCTGGTACCGGAAGCCTGTCGGCTTTGATAACCATATCTGTATTACAACTTCCAACGACAACGATTTTTTTAGCTTGCATAATCAATCCGGTTTTATTTGCAGCAAATATATACTTTGCTAAATGCGAAAAATTTCAATAATATTAAGATATTGGTAATTGTAAAATCAGAATAAAATGAACATTAATATTTAATACATTGATAAATAAGAATATAAAAAGTATATTTGGCGAATAAATGGTCCTGATACAGTAATTACAAACTAAAATTCGTCTTTTATTTTAACAAATATAATTTTCATGATTTAACAGTTAGTTGTTGCCATAATGTGTTGAATTTCAAGGTACAATAGCATCTCAATGTAAATACATTGCTCATATGGCAGAAGTTAAGTGTAATGAAAAAGAACAGTATACTCTTGTAAAAGAAATAGCTGAATTACCAAAAACCTAACCAATTGCCTTACCATGTCGAAAATACAATCGCTGATTTTACTGACACATTCATTGTCGCCGGCCGAGAAAAAGGCATTCAGGATCCGTTCGCTGCGAGGCAAATTCAAACCGGATTACATAATATTGTACGATATTATCGAGAAAAGCAGGGAGCTTCCACAGGCCTCGGTATTGCCTGAATTCCTGAAAAAGAGACCGGGAGCCTCGGTTGAAACTACCGCGAAATACTTATATGAGTTGTTGCTCGAATCAATACTCGACTTAAAGAAGGAGCAGGACAGTTTCTATTTCCTTTTCAATAAAATAATGAAAGCGAGGATATTATTCGAAAAATCATTGTTCGATGAATGCTTCAGCATGCTGGGGGATATTATTGAACTAGCCGAAAAGTACGAGAACTATTATGCTTTGCTGCTTGCCGCCCGTTTGGAACTCGATTACCTGCTGGTGCTTAATTTCCTCAACCTGAACGAAAAAACTTTGTTGCAGAAACAATTCAGGATAAATGAAGCGCTTAAATATGTGAGGAAAATGAATGAACAGTCCTCGCTTTACGAGAATCTGAAACACCGGATCATTTACAAAGGTCACGCCCGGTCGCAGAAACAAAAGGATGAGCTGAATGACCTTGTTTTCAGCGAGATAAGTATCGTAGCTTCTCAAAACCAGGATGGTTTCGAAATCAGCAAACTCCATCAGCTCTTTCAATCCAACTACCTCATTAGTGTGGGTGATTACCGTTCGGCTTTAAATTCCTACATCGAATTGAATAACCTTTTTGAGGCAAACAAGCACCTATGGAGCAATCCCCCGATTTATTACCTGCATACCCTTGAGGGTGTGCTCGAAAGCCTGAGAGGTATCCACAACTATGACGGAATGGTGTATTTTATTAAACAGTTAAAAACTATTAAAAGCCAATCCGCCAGTTTCAAGATCAACCTGACCTGTATCACGTTTTTGTACGAATTGTTTCCGCATCTCGACAGTGGCGACTTTAAAACGTCGATGTTGCTGATAAACAGCTATAAAGACACGCTATTCGATAAATTATTTTCATTAAACCGGGCCCGGCAGGCTGAACTTTGCCTGTATACTTCTCTGGTTTATTTCGGGAATTCAGAATTCAATAAAGCGCATAAATTTCTCAACCAGATTATACTTCAGGGAAAAAATTATTATTATCTCCCGGTCTATCGCACTATCCGCCTGGTAAATCTCATGATTTTATACAAGCTTGGCGATTTTGAACTTATCAGGTACGAAATCCGATCGATGAAACGCGATTTACTGGATGCTGTCAAAGATTATAAAATTGAAAGCTTTTTGTTTAAATTTTTATCGAAAGAATTACCTGCCATTCCTTTAAAAAGGCAACAATTACTCGAAAAAACATTAATAGAAATAGCCGAAATTAAACAGGATATATTTGAAATACAAATACTTAGAATATTCGATTTTACGGCATGGGTCGAATCGTTGCTGCGGAAAGTGCCCTTATCGGAAGTGCTGCAAAAGGGATGACCCTCTGAGACTTGGATGCTGGCAAGTGCCGGGAATAATACATCGGAAAAAGTACTTGTTTCCGTTACTCATTGTTTGGTTCAATATTGCCACCCTCATTTGTGTTTTATTTGCTGAAGATATCTACCGGAAGTAATCAGCTGCTTTTTGAAAAAATCGAATTCAGATTTGATATACTTCACTATCTTTGAATTACAATTCGCTAGTGCATGAAACGGCCTGCATTTCTCGAAGATTTTATATCGTTGCTTTATCCCCGGGTTTGCGCTGCCTGCGGTAATTCGCTGTTCAAACATGAAGAAGTCATTTGTACATATTGCCTTTACCATTTGCCGAAAGCGAATTTTCACCTGATGGAAAACAGCCCGCTGGATAAAGTTTTCTGGGGCAGGGCGCAACTGGCAAAAACGGCTGCTCTTTACAATTTCCAGAAAAAGAGCAAGGTTCAGCACCTGATTCACCAATTGAAATACAAGGATCGCAAGGATGTGGGAATATATTTAGGGAAAATTCTGGGTGCCGACCTGCTGAAATCCGGGGCTTTTGAGGATGTTGTAAAAGTAATCCCGGTGCCCTTGCATCCCGAAAAGCAGCGAAAACGCGGCTACAACCAAAGCGAGCAAATTGCCATCGGACTGGCAAAAGCTCTGGATATTGAGATGGATGCAACTTCATTTATCCGAACAGTTGACACCTCCACACAAACCCGGAAATCGCGTTTTGCACGTTGGGAAAATGTTAAAGAGATTTTTCAGGTAACAGCACCCGAAGCATTAACTAACAGGCACATTCTATTGGTGGATGATGTTATTACAACGGGCGCAACTCTTGAGTCGGCAGCCCATATGCTGCTGGCAATTGAAGGCGTGAAACTGAGTGTGGCTTGTTTGGCATTTGCAAGGGATTAGACTGATTGCAGGAGATTGGCTATAGCCCGATGATTCATGAAGAACTTCAAATCATTTGTCTGCCTAAAAAAAACAACCCCGCTTCATTTTCACGGGCGGGGTTTCAGTAAGATGCAAAGTGATTATGGCATCACCGGTACTTGTTTGGCATCTGCCGGTACTTCGCCGGTTAATGCTTTAAGGAAAGCTGTGATATCGGCGGTTTGCTCCGGTGTAAGCTCTTTGTTTAACTGGGCTTTAGCCATTATCTGAACCGTTTTGTCCAGATCCTTCACGCTGCCATCATGCAGGTAAGGCCAGGTTTCGGCTATGTTGCGAAGCGATGGAACTTTGAAGAAGTATTTATCTGCCTCAGCTTTGGTTGCCTGCATTTTACCAAAGTCGTCAACGGTACTGCCTGTGAGTTCTTTATGCGTGCCGAAAAGCGGGTATTTCTGAAACATATTGCCTCCCAATAAAGGACCCATATGGCAGGCGTTGCAACCGGTTTCAACAAAGGTTTTCAGCCCTTTAAGTTCCTGGTCGTTTAAAGCTGTCAGGTCACCACCCAGGAATTTGTCGAACTTATCGGGAGTAATCAAGGTACGCTCAAATGCGGCAATTGATTTTTTCATGTTTGTAAAGGTAACCGCTGGTTTTTCGCCGGGGAAAGCGGCTTCGAATAATTTTTTATACCCTTCATTTTTAGTCAGACGGGCTATCACCTCTTTTTCGTCAGGCATGCTCATTTCGGCAGGATTCATAACCGGGCCGCCGGCTTGTTCTTCAACATCTTTCATGCGGCCATCCCAAAATTGCAGGAAATGCAAAGCAGCATTCAGCGTGGTTGGCGAATTCCGGGTACCCAGTTTGCCGTTATCGCCTGGGCTGGTCGGTTTGTTATCCACACCAAAAGTAGCCAGGTTATGGCATGTGTTGCAGCTTTCGGTATTATTCAGCGAAAGCCGGTTGTCATAATACAGTGTTTTGCCCAGCAGAACTTTTTCGGGCGTAACCGAATTGTCGGGATTTACAGCCTCAGCGGGCAAAGGCTGGTAGAGGTTTTTGGCTAATAATAGCACCGAATCGGCCTTCACGCCGGAAGTTTGATCTTTGCTCTGCTTGTTTTTACAGGCAAAAGTGAACGCCATCATTGCAACGATGGCCAGAATAAATGTTTTTTTCATAAATAATATTTTTTAAAATCCGAGCAAAGTTAACCACAAAGTACATATTTGATAAAAGAGAATGTTTATTTGAAATGATTCTAATTTAGGTAATTCGATTGAATTGTTCTGATGGTAATTTAGTGGATAAAAATATTGTCGGAAGTTGGAAGACAGGAGTCGGAAGCAACCCTTAAACATATTATTCTATTACAAGTATCAGATATTCAAATCATAAGAATTATACAAGCTGTTTTCTGTCATAGTAGGGGTAAAGTAGAAATTTTACAGCCACTTTGGTCTTCTGACTTCTGATTTCTAACTTTGGTCTATTGACTTCTGTCTTCTGACTCCGGTCTTCCGACTTCTAAAACCAATTCCATTCAATTTAAGGTAGAATTGATTGAATTTATATTGCGGTGGTTTATTTCTGAAATAACTCCAATTGCCCGGATATTGAATAAAAACCCCGAAAAAGAGTTGAATCC
>CAIXAQ010000099.1 GCA_903917425.1 uncultured Bacteroidales bacterium | reverse complement strand
TTTCGATTTGTGCAGCCTTTTAACCGCAATGCGTGTCGCTCTTTTACGCTGCAGGAGTTTCGTGTCACCCTTCAGGCGTATATTTCGCCGGTGTAACAGAATGAAAATGATAAAACCTATAAGCGGAATAACTAGCAGAAACCAGTAAAGAGGTTTGCCATAAAAATTATTTCCAGCTGTATGCAGATATAAAGGTGGTTCAACCAAGTACCGGATGTCGATTCCAAGCAATTTAACATCAGTCTGTGCATTCGCTTCGATAGAAGCACCACCAGCTCCTTTATTTACTTTCAGCCTGAATTTTTCAGAACTCAGCACCGTATAGTCTTTCTGTAAAGGGTTAAAGTAAGCAAACTGTATCGGATCGAGGGTGAAATCGCCGGCAGCTCGGGGAATGATAAGGTATTCGAAAGTTCTGCTTCCGGAAGTAGCACCCTTATTGCTGAAGTTATCGATAATTTTAGGGTCGTACACTTCGAAATCTGAAGGGAAATTAATGGTTGGTTTTTCGATCAGGTTGAGGTTTCCTGTTCCGGAGACAGTAACTTTTAGCGTTATGCCATCATTAGTATTTACTTCGGTCCTGTCAACCTGGGCTTTCATGCTGAACTGCCCTACGGCACCCGAAAAATCCAGGGGGCGGTTGTTTGAGGGCAGTGGTTTAACATTTACACTGATGGTGTTTGATCGCAACGTTTTTTTTACATTCTGAAATTCGTTTCCGAAAAACGAATCATCCATGAAATTTTTAAAGAAAGGATCGTTCCCAAAGAAAGGGTCGTCGGCAAAAGGACTCCGCGATTTCACTTTGACCTGGTATACCACATCCTGAACTAAAGGGTCAATGGTCAATACTCCCGATTTTTGAGGATATAAGGCTGCTTTGCGGAGTTCCGCCACAATGTATTTCTTGCCGTTGACCGTCTCGGTGTATTGCGGATATTGGGTTGCATCTTTCAGAAGATCCTGGGCCCAGAACCCAGGATAGGATGGTATTTTTGAGGGTTGGCCGACCTGCAGCCTGTTGGTTGGGGTGTATAATTTATACGTGACTACGATGAGTTCGCCCTGGTAAGGATTGCTTTTATCGACAACAGCCTTCAGGAAAACATCATTTCCAACTTCATCAATCGTTTGAGGCTGAGATTTACTCTGAGGCTGGTTACTGTTGGGATTTGTTTGCGCTGAACGCGAATTCTGATTTAAGACACTAATAGTCAATGTATTCGACATATAGCGTTTTCCTTTTACAGAAATAATCGCCTGCGGAATGGTAAATGTACCTGCTTTATTGGCTTCGAGTATGAAAGTGAAAGAGGAAGAGCTGGTATATTCGAGTTTCCCGTTAATATTCATAATATTGGTACCGCTCGACATCATCGGCCCGCTAAGTATATCGAAGTTAACGATCTCGGGTCCCATGAAACCCTGGCCTTCACTGCTGTTGAGCGTGTAGGTAAGTTGAAACCTCTGCCCAAGATACACCTGTTTGGGTGCCTGGGCACTAAAACTGATCACCTGGGCCAAAAGCAGGCCAGGAATTACCAAAAGAATTAATAGTATCAGTTTTTGTTTCATTTTACCCGTAATTTCAATTCTGAAGAAAGCAGCAATAACACTGGCAATTATTAACGAATGTATTTCTTGACCTACGTATTGCTGATTTATTCAATTTCTACCTTCCCTTTCCTCTTCCCATTATTCCGCCTTTCTCACGTTAACATTTTTATTGTCCCTAACGCCTCAAATCCCTTCTCCACTTATATCTCATATCTCATAACTCATA
>CAIXAQ010000098.1 GCA_903917425.1 uncultured Bacteroidales bacterium | reverse complement strand
TCCTATTCCTGATTATACGCATAATAGTTTCCCGTGATAATCTGTGCTAATGATAGCCGCACACTCCCCCTTTAACTCAAAAAATCAACGCCTCACTTCTCCCGCCCTTCCTTCCGCCATTCGTCCTGTTCCTTGCTTTCACGGATCATATCCTCCGGGTTATCAATGTCTGGACTTTTTTTCAGTTGTTTCCAATCGAATTTTTCATCAAATGGATCCAGTGCCTTCTGTGGATCGAAAATGCGGGTATCAGCTGGTAGTGCAAAATAAGGTATAAAATCAGGATGATGAGTAAACATGTCGGCCATATCGGAAGCACCGGCATCGTATTGATTCAGGTAGGGCAAGCCCAGCACATTCCAGAAAGTCTTAAAAATACTGCCAAAACTATAATGGATGTGACTTACATAATTCCGTTTGGCATAAGGCGAAATTACCATCAGCAAACTGCGGTGCGCATCTATATGATCCACCCCATTCTGTGCATCGTCTTCGGTAATAACAATTGCCATATTTTTCCAGTAAGCAGTATGCGACAAAAATTCGACTATGCGACCAACGGCCAGGTCGTTATCAGCCATATAGCTTTCGCGGAAAGGATACCCTGCATCGGGGCGTTCACTGGCGCCATGATCGTTAGGGATAATAACAGTAACAAACGGAGGCATGGTATCTTTGCCGTCTCCCCATTTTTCGTCAAACTCTTTTTCGAACATATCAATCCTGAACTGATCGGGGATTGCCATATTGTAGGTTGGATACGTATAGGATGTGCGGGTAAACAGCGAGGCCGGCAGGGGGAAATTAGCCACATGTTTTATGCCTCCGTATTTATATGTATCCTTGTAATCAGCCGGTTCGAACATAACGCTGAACCCGAAATTGAAATAATCAACCTTATGCCTTGCCAGGTGATCCCACATGGAACCTGCCTCATTATAGTCTTCAGGATAAATGGCCCCTGCAGAACCGTTCAACCCCAGGTTACCGGGCGCTTTCGAATCCTGCTTATAGTTACGATTCTCTCCATAGTTTGCAGGTGTGGTTGCTTCCACCCATTCGTTGGGATAGGTGTTCACCAGCCATCGGTGTCCGTCGGCCGACACATCCGAATCTACATAAAAATTATCGCTTATGCTGAATTGCTGAGCCAGTTTCAGATGGTTAGGCATGATGGTGGCGTTTTCGACATATTTACTCTTATCTTTATTGGTAAAAGTCACATTATGCCCGTAGCGGGCTATAGACGAATCACCGTCAGCGCCTGCAGCCTGCCCCAGGATTTCATCGAAGGTGCGGTTTTCCTTCGATATAAAAACAATGTGCTTTATAGGTGATACACCGGGAACAGGTGCCAGCGGGATAGGATTGTCTTTCCGCCAGGTAAAATTCCGGGAGTTAATACTGTCGAAGGTGAAGTTATTGTTTATCACCTTTTCTGTGAGTTTCGGCAACTCCGCATCCGAAGGGATATCAAGCACTTCCAGTGCTCCTTTCATCAGGCAGCCGATATAACTTCCTTCGGGACCGGCATTGAAATTCAGTCCACCATTCGGGCCGCTTCCGAATCCTTTGGCATTGGCAACGATCAGTTTTTTATCATCCGGCGAAACTTTAATTTTTGCGGGAAACCATGCTGTCGGAATATGACCAATAACATTCAACGCCTCAACATCAATAACAGCTATGGCATTAATTCCAGACTCACAAACATAGATCCTCTTACCATCATGCGAAATATCCAGACCAAACGGGATAATGCCACGAAGTTTCGCAATTCGTTCATCGGGGCACAATTTAATATGTTTAACTATTGTTTTCTTCCTGGCATCAAGTACTGTAATATTGTCGTTTGAGCCATTACTTATAAAAACATAATGATTAGTTGCAACAATAGAATTAGGGCTTGATCCTCCGACAGCTGGAAAATCTTCAACCATCTGCCCGACCAGCGCCCCGGTTTTAATCTTCGCGCTTACCTGCGGCTCCGCAATTTTATGCAGGGCAACAGCCCATACTGAAAATGATTCGTCGGAATTGACCGACCCAAGTGCCGGAATTTGAATCGTATCGTTGTAAATTCCTTCTTCCGCTTCTTTCGAACCGTATGCATATGCAGGGAAATCGAGGGTGCTGTTTTTCCATTCTCCGTCCTTTTTACGCTTTATCTGGCCGTATTGATACATTCCCACATTAGCGACAAAAATTGTTTTCTCATCGGGCGATAGCGCGATACCGAACGGATACCTTCCGACCGGAACATTATAAAGAATTTTTTTGTTTACCGCGTCTATCACAAGCATCCGGAAACCCACCTGGTCAAGAGCATACAGCCTGCTGCCATCGCGATTTAGCACCAAATCACCGATATATCCATTTGTATAATCCGATTTACCATCCCTGGCGCTGCAATCGATGGCACCCTGCTTATTTCCGGTCTGGATATCGAAAATAAAAATCTTGTTTTCCTGTCCTCCTGCCACATAAACCACTTTGTTATCGGGCGAAATGGCCAAACCCATAAAAACGGATGCAAGTACACCTTTGTCAGTTACCGAACCGGGAGGCACTTGTTGTATATCCGGTTTCGCCGAATTCAGGTTCCTTATAATAGTAATTGAAAGAGGTTGTGTTCCTGAATTGGCAGTTATTGTAATATTCCCATCGCTGCTTACTGCCAGCCCATAAGGATGCGGGGCAACAGTATAACATTTACCGGCTGGAGTAAGGATACGTCCGTTAGGTATTATCTTTTCTCCTCTCTTGTTTATATGAGTGTATCTGTTGCCGGCCGGGGCAGAGATTACCAACTCCGGTTTTTGTGCAAAAGAAGTTAAAGTGAATAGAATTATTGAGATCAACAGGCAAAATTTATTCATTGGTTTCCGTTATTACATTCGTTGACGATTGTAGAAATTATTTACACTTTTGGATTCTGCCACGATTTGAGTGGAAATTATTTAAAATGGCCAGAAGACCGAAGTCAGAAGACGGAAGAAAGAGCCAATTTGAGATTTAAGCCTGCCAATAAGAAGCTATTTGAAGAAAAGTAATTGACCAGAAAAGCTCCACTTTCATAGGATGAAAGAAGTTATCAATAGAACTTCTGACTTCCGTCTTCGAACTTCCGGCAATTTCAATACACCCATTAAATTAGCAGTTGAACCCCTTTTAATAATGGTTAAAATTACGAAACTTCATCTGGCATCCTCCACTTTTTTCGATATAAATCTCAAGTGTATCCGGGAAAGAAAACCAGGATTCAGTTAAATCAGAAAGCCGGGTTTCCCCGGCTTTCTGCAATAAATTAATGATCCAAAAACTATCTGTTAATCGAAACTTTTTTCGAAATCATCTGGGTTCCTGTATAAATCTGCAGAATATACATACCGGGTTTAAAACCTTCGGTAAGTATCTGCAGGTTAGTACCCTGTACATTGTTGCGATACACAACCTGGCCCAAGTTATTCACCATGCGTACCTCGTTGAATTTCACCGGGGTAACCACATTGATAATTTCGGTGGATGGGTTAGGATATACACGGTATGCAACTTCGTCCGTATTGGGAACACCTACAGTGATCCATGCTATTGCACATGCTTTAGGCGACTCGCCAAGTGGATAAACAGCCGCTACGCAGTAATTCTGCTGACCATTGGCTACAGGATAGTCGTGGTAAAATAAAGCAGTAGTATTTGAGATCAAAGTATCGTTACGATAAACATTATAACTGAGTGGAGGTGTTACCGGCTCAGTCCATTCCAAATGAACACTGTTATCGAGTGGCTGTGCAATCAGGTTGGTTACAGGGTTCAGAACAACCACAGGGGCTAAAACACCCACGTATTTGTTCATTCCTTTGTCGGTTGCAGTGGTGCTGAATCCACCAGCCCAGCCACAGCGATTGCTAACAAAATCACAGGCAAGGAATTGTTCAGTTTCAGTTCCCATGAATTGAGCCCAGGAATGTCCCCCGTCAAAACTGTAGGATGCTCCTGTAAAACCAGTTGCAGCACCAGTCGAAACAAATGTATTCTCAGTACCAGGTACATAAACCATATCATTAGTGAGGAATGGGCCGGTTGGAGTAATCGTTTGCCAGGTTGCACCTCCATCATGAGTTTCTCTTAAAACAACTGTGGTAGTGGTTTGAGCCACTAAACCGTTCATATCATCCTTAAAACTGATTTTATTAATTCCATCCGTAACCGGGGTAATTCCTGTTGCTGAAACAGTCCAATGTAATCCCCTGTCGTGTGAAATGTAAAGGTTAGCCTTGTTTGTGCCGAACAGGATTGTGTTTTCACCAACTGCCTGAATTACAGATGTCCATCCGCCTTCGCCTGATAAAGCAGCAGTTCCACCATTAATATCAGTCTTTGGAACGCGTGTCCATGTTGTTCCTCCATTGGTTGTGGTATAAATTTCGAAATATGCAGCAGTACCGGTTCCGGTAACGTCACCATGGCACATACCTATATTAGCATCCCAGAACCAAACGTTATCTGCGAAGGATGCGGCTCCTTGTAGAGCACCAACCATGTGAACCCATGTGGTTCCCCCGTTGATTGTTTTGTATACACCGCAAGTATTATCCTGGGTGGTCTTGCCATAAAGTGAAACAAATGCAGTATTAGCATCTATTCCGCAGATATTGCCAAGCCCGTAAACTGCACCACCCAGAACCTGACCAGGAACCCAGGTAGTACCACCGTTTACAGTTTTTGTAAATTCGTTAATTGTGGCAGCAGCACCGCTTCCATCGTAAGCTGTTGCCCAGGCAACCAATGAATCAACAGCGTCGATATAATTTACACCCCTTGATGCTGCCGTGAATCCACTAGCCTGCGAAATCCATTCACTCAGGCCGATATTAGCTTCCTGAAAAGCTGTATCGGTAGCATTTAGCGCAACAACACGGAAAACATGTGTGCCCAGGGTAGCTAATGAAGTATTCCACGGATAGGAGAAAGTGGTTTGTGTTGTGTTGTATACAAGGGTTCCGTCAATGTAAAGATTAACAGCGGTTGGCGTACCTTTAACGACTGAACAATTGATGTTATACATAGGTCCGTAAGCAAAAGAATTATTTGCCTGCAAATTAGGGAACCTGACGATCATGTTAGCGTTAGCTGGCTTTATACCATAAACAATACCGAAATTTTTACTAAAAACAGATCCGCCGGCAACCATATTTGCAGTCAGGGAATAATATCCGTTCGAAGAACCTGACCAACCCCAGTTCATGTGGTATTTACTGTCGCTTGTACGGTATCCGTCGCAAACCCAGGCATGACCCTCGTTAGCTGCAGTTGAACCTGAATAATATACCGGGCGGTTAGCATCTAACTCCGCTTTTAGCAAGGCTACCCAGGTAGTATTGGTATAATCGGTTTTTGCTGCATATTTAATGGTTGTTCCGTTATAATTAAAATAATTGCTCATAGCCCAGGGAACATCGGTTGAATATGCACCTGAACCGGTTGCAGCATAACCCATATCAACCGAAACGCCCAGATGATATAACAGTGTGGCTATATCTGTATAACTACCGCTGGTTGCGCTGTTGCCCATGGATGCAAAGTTATAGTTGGTTGCTCCAAAATTGACAGTATGCGATCCTGTACCCGGGTCAACATACGTATGCGATCCTACTCCTGTTGCAGGGAAATTATAGAATTTCATAATCTGGCCCATTGCTGTAGCAACGCAACCAGCCCATGCTTTTCCACCAGGACCGCCTGAAGCCACAGGGCAATAATAATTATACCATTGTCCCTGATCCCATGTCGTAGAGCATAGAGGTGCAACATCGGCTGTCGGGGCATCAATCAAATTGTTCAGAATACTGTTCCACTCCGAAATAGTTGAACTGTTATCCATATTACTTTCAACAAGTTGCGCTATCTCCTCACTGTAATTGTCGAACCAGAATTTTGCACTCGGGTTTGAAATTTCAAACTCAATAAATCCTTCTTTCGACTGTGCAAGCACCGGTACAGCTGCATCGTCAGCCGAAACAACCACAAATCCTCCACCTGTGAAATTAAACACATAGTAGGTTGTGATTCCGTTGTACGATTTGCTGAAACTGCTAGCAACGCTGAAATTAGCCTTGCCGGAATAAGCACCAAAATAATTGTTGGCCACCTGGCTGGCTTTTTCGATGGTAACCGACTTACCAAACGCAAAAGTTACAAACAGCAGAGTGAACAAAAGTGTAGTTAGTTTTCTCATAAAGTTTAAGTGTTTGTTATTTATTTAGTATTAAATTCAGAAACGGGAAACAAAAAAAATACTTGCCGGACAAATGTGTTTTTCTTACTAATTGATTATCAGTCGTTTTTCGATTGATGGAATCAATCAATGACACATTTAGTAACAGCAAGCAGTAATGAAATGGTTAAAAGGAACATTACAGGCATACCGACCATCAGCATGCAAATATAATATTTATATAAACATGAAGGAAAGATGTAAAAAAAAAACTCATGCTTCAGAATGGCTTGCATTTATCCAATACTTCAGTAATTTCGTCGCGCTAAACTCAGCCCATGTTTATACAAAATATATTTTATCACCCGGTTTCAGGAAAAACCAATACTATTTTGCTACTAACAATCGCTTTGATTCCGGCATTCGTATTTTTTCCTTTTCCGGATTCCGTATTTTCCAATGGAATTGATCCTCCTTTAGCCTGGGTTTTTAATTTTCTGATTCAGGGCAATTCAGACATTGGAAAACACATCATTTTCCCTCATGGCCCCCTGGCATTTCTGATGTATCCCTTACCGGGCAGCTCAACTTTTTGGATGGCGGTTACGTTTCACCTTGTACTGCGTATTTTTTTAGCTTATTGTTTGTTGAAACTTGCAACTCACAAGCATTTCAGTATCATGATTTTTGCATTGGTTTCAACTCTTGTATTGCTTGCGCTCAATGATATCTTGTTAACTATTGTTCAAATTATAATACTCTGTTACCTCAATTTTTTCGAGCGAAGGAATGTAACATGGCTGATTCCCGCCCTGATTATCACGCCAATAGCGCTTTACATAAAAGCATTTGTTGGAATTGTAAGTCTTTTAGTAACCTTATCATTTTTCGGAATTATGATTTTCAGGTCCGTCATCGGACTCGAAAGCAGGTTTCGTTTGTTACTTTTCCTTATCGTTCCTTTTGTACTGCTGCTGGTTTGGCTTGGGCTATACGGTGATTTTGAAGGGATGGGAACCTTTTTTAAAGGCATGTATGAACTGGCTGCAGATAACTCGGCCGCCGTCGCTGTGTATCCTTCCAATAATTGGTGGCTGATCGGGATAGCACTTTGTACCGGTCTCCTTTTGATAGCTCTGAATCTAAAAAACACGACTCTTCTGATGTATTCTACACTGGTGAGTCCGGCTCTTTTTGCCCTCTGGAAATATGGAATGGCTCGCGAAGATTACCTGCACACTTCAATGATGTTTATTTTTATTTTGTTTATAATATTGATCTACAATATATTAACCAAGAGTTTCAAACTTTTCAACTGTTTCTTTTCAGTAATAATAGTAATGCTTTTCTATTTTACTCTTGAAAGTTCATATTATTTTGAACCTTACCAGGTGAAGGCTAACGGCTTACAGAATCTGGTTTCGAAAATTATTCATAACTCGTATTTTACCGATACATGCCAGTATTCATCCGAAAAATCAATTGCCCGTAATAAACTGGATAACAATATTCTGGAACTGATTGGTAATCAGACTGCCGATATTTATCCATGGGATTACTCGTACGTTGCTGCCAACAATCTGAAATGGCAACCCCGGCCTGTAATTCAAAGTTATGCTTCCTATTCCCACAAACTTGATGCGTTGAATGCCAGGCACTTCCGTAGCGATAAAGCACCTGAAATTATTATTTGGGAATTACGAAAAATCACCCACGACATACACGGGGGAACCCTCGAAAGTATTGATGGCCGCTATTTGCTGAACGACGAGCCAGAAACACTGCTTGCTTTATTATGCAATTATGAACTTGTTGCAACTCAAAAAGGAATATTTCCGGCACTGATTTTCAAAAAAAAATCAACC
>CAIXAQ010000097.1 GCA_903917425.1 uncultured Bacteroidales bacterium | reverse complement strand
TTCTGACTTCTGACTTCTGTCTTCTGTCTTCTGACTTCCGACAAAAAAATATACCCACTAAATTAACAGGTAAACCAATAAAAGTTTCTTAAACCTGGAAAACCAACGTTGAAACGGCAAATTTTAAAAAAACACGCTTAACATTGTATCCAGATGGTTCTTAATTTGAGCAGGATCGATTGCGGTCATTGCTGTCATTTTAACCAAGATGTATTACGCAGATCACTTTCATGTAAAATAAAATACTATGATAGAACGTATCATTCAATTCTCGATTAAAAACAAGTTTATCGTCGGGCTCTTTGTTGTGGCATTAATTGGCTGGGGAACCTACTCCCTGACCCACCTGCCTATAGATGCCATTCCCGACATTACAAATAACCAGGTACAGATTATTGCACTTGCCCCATCGCTGGCGGTGCAGGAAGTCGAAAGCTTTATCACGGCACCTGTCGAGGTAGCAGTTGCTAATATTCCCGATATTATTGAGCTCCGTTCTATATCCCGGTTGGGATTATCGGTAATCACCATTGTATTTAAGGACGGGGTAGATTTGTACTGGGCACGGCAACAACTAAGCGAACGACTGAAAGAAGCAGAAGACGTAATACCCGCCGGATTAGCTAAAATTGAGCTTGCCCCTATTTCTTCCGGATTAGGCGAAATATACCAATACCGCCTGGCCGTTGACAAAGGCTTTGAAAAAAAATATTCGCCGCTTGAACTGCGAACTATCCAGGATTGGGTGGTACGGCGCGAAATGCTCGGCACTTCGGGCGTTGCTGACATCAACAGTTACGGGGGTTTCGTAAAGCAGTACGAAATCGCTGTAAATCCCGAAAGACTAAGGGGCATGAATCTTACCCTCACGGATATTTTCCAGGCCCTCGAACGGAATAATGAAAATACGGGAAGTGCTTATATTGATAAAAAACCAACGGCTTATTTTATTCGAGGTATAGGTTTGGTTAAGACGATAGAAGACATTGAAAAAATCGTAGTAAAAAACAATCTTTCCGGTATACCGGTTTTAATTCGTGACGTGGCAAAAGTTCAATATGGAAGTGCAACACGTTATGGAGCATTGGTTGTTGATACTGCCGAGGCTGTTGGCGGGGTGGTTATGATGCTGAAAGGAGCAAATGCACACGAGGTTGTCGAAAATGTTAAAATACGGATTGAGTCCATCCAGAAATCTTTACCCCAGGGGGTTACAATCGAGCCGTTTCTTAATCGTTCCGACCTTGTGGGACGTGCAATAGGTACTGTGTCGAGGAACCTGGTCGAAGGAGCTTTGATCGTGATTTTTATTCTCGTATTGTTGTTGGGGAACCTGCGTGCTGGACTCGTAGTAGCTTCAGTTATTCCTTTGGCAATGCTCTTTGCAATTTCGATGATGCAGCTTTTTGGCGTATCGGGTAACCTGATGAGTTTGGGTGCTATCGACTTCGGTTTGATCGTGGATGGAGCGGTTATCATTGTCGAAACCGTGGTTCACCGGATATCAATGAGCAAGCACCACCATCCCGGTATTAAAAGGCTCTCGCAGCAGCAAATGGACGAAAATGTATTCGAGTCGGCTAAACGCATGATGAGTTCGGCTACTTTCGGCCAGGTCATTATCCTTATCGTGTACCTGCCTATCATGGCTTTGGTGGGAATCGAAGGCAAGATGTTCCGTCCTATGGCGCAGGTGGTATCTTTTGCTTTATTGGGAGCAGCAATCCTTTCACTTACATATATACCGATGGCTTCGGCTTTGTTCCTGAGCAAAAATACAGTACATAAACGCAATTTTTCTGATCGTCTGATGGATGGGTTTCACCGGGCGTTCAATCCGGTAATCGCTTTTGCCCTAAGGCATAAATTGCTGGTTTCTGTTTCGGCTATCATGCTGTTTTTTGTCAGCTTGTTTATGTTTACCCGTTTGGGTGGCGAATTCATCCCTCAACTCGAAGAAGGTGACCTTGCTGCAGGTGTGATCACGTTGCAGGGAGGTTCACTTTCAAATACTGTTGAACAGGTGCAGAAAGCCAATAAAATATTGCTCAACGATTTTCCTGAAATAAAGCATACTGTATGCAAAATAGGTGCAGGTGAAATTCCAACTGATCCAACTCCTATGGAAACAGGTGATTATATTATCACATTAAAAGATAAAAGCGAATGGACCAGCGCCAAAACCCGTGAAGAACTGGTGGGAAAAATGGAGGAAGCACTGATTCCGCTGGCTGGGGTTAAATTCGAGTTTCAGCAACCTATTCAAATGCGCTTCAACGAATTATTGTCAGGCTCCAAACTGGATGTTGCAATAAAGATATTTGGCGACGATCTGAAAATACTATCCGAAAAAGGTTTTGAAGTTGAGAAAATCATTCAGGGTATTGAAGGGGTGGAAGATATTAATGTTGAAAAGGTTACAGGCCTGGCACAGGTGCAGGTTGAATATAACCGCGACCGCCTGGCTCAATACGGACTTTCGGTCGAAGATGTGAACCGTGTATTGCGGGCGGCATTTGCTGGAAGCCAGGCAGGGGTTGTTTTTGATGAGGAAAAACGCTTCGGCCTTGTCGTCCGCTTAGATAAAGATTACCGTAAAAGTCTCGATGATGTTAAAAATCTTTCAGTCGCCCTCCCCAATGGCGGCCAGATACCTTTTGAACAGGTGGCAAATATTGAAATAAAATCGGGTCCTGCACAGGTTTCGCGCGAAAACACCAAGCGCCGCATAACCATTGGCTTTAATGTTCGCAACCGGGATGTACAGAGCATAATTGACGAAGTAACAAAGCAAATGGGCTCAAAAATAAAACTACCAACAGGTTACTATGTGACGTATGGGGGGCAATTTCAAAACCTCCAGGCTGCAAAAGCCCGTTTAGCAGTTGCTGTTCCTGCTGCACTGCTCCTGATATTTGTATTATTGTATTTTACATTTCACTCTGTAAAGCAAACTTTTTTGATCTACACAGCCGTGCCAATGTCGGCTATAGGGGGAGTTTTTGCACTGCATTTAAGAGATATGAACTTTTCGATCTCTGCCGGAGTTGGTTTTATTGCCCTGTTTGGCGTTGCTGTACTCAATGGCATTGTTTTGATTGCAGAGTTTAACCGCCTCGAAAAAGAAGGTATTACGGACATTTACGAACGTGTTCGTAAAGGATTACATACCCGTTTGCGCCCTGTAATAATGACCGCAGCCGTGGCTTCACTCGGTTTTCTGCCTATGGCACTATCCTCTTCGGCAGGCGCCGAAGTTCAAAAACCACTTGCAACCGTTGTCATAGGTGGTCTTATTTCGGCAACTCTGCTTACCCTGGTAGTTTTACCGGTGTTCTATATTATTTTTTCTACTGACAAATTCAAAAACCTCTTCAGGAAGAAACTTGCCAAACCTCTTTCGATGATACTCGTACTTATTTTAAGTACATCGCTTTCGAATATGGCTAAGGCGCAAAAGACCGAACACATCAGCCTGAACCAGGCGGTTCAGATGGCTTTGGACAGCAACCTGTCAATCCGTTCGTCAGTTTATTCTCTCGAAGCACAAAAAACATTAAAAGGTGCTTCGTGGGACATTCCTAAAACGGCAATTGACGGTGAGTATGGCCAGATCAATTCATACAACAATGATAACAGCTTTACAATATCGCAGTCCTTCGCTTTCCCTACGGTGTACACTAACCAGAACAAACTGGCTGCTGCAGGTATTCGCAGCAGCGAATGGGAGTTGAAAGGCTCACAGCTTGAAATTGCCACTCAGGTTAAACAGGCATATTGGCAGCTGGCTTACCTGATTGAAAAACAAAACCTCCTCGTTTATGAGGATAGCCTCTTTTCCGGTTTTCTTCGCGCAGCCGAACTACGTTCAAAATCAGGCGAAACTAACAAACTCGAAATGATCAATGCCCGTTCGCAAAGTTTTGAAGTAAAAAATCAGCTTCAACAGGTGAGCTCAGATGTGGGCATTTACATCCGTAAACTTCAAACCATCCTTAATACTTCGCAGCCATACCTGCCATCTGATGCGCTGGCAAGGCAACAG
>CAIXAQ010000096.1 GCA_903917425.1 uncultured Bacteroidales bacterium | reverse complement strand
TGACTATCAGCATCTTCATATCCGGGACCTGAATGCGGGAATTCGCAATATCAATATTGATTCCGAAGGTTACAGGGCAGAGTTTGAAAATCTGAGCCTGAAAGAAAGTTGCGGTTTTAACGTTAAAAAACTTGCCGGTAAAGCTCAGCTGACCAACCAGCAAGCCGAACTGAAGAATCTTCAGCTCGAAACCGATAAAAGTAAGATTTCCGGTGATATCAGCCTGGGCTATCCATCTTTCAATAATTTCATGGCAGACCTCTGGAATAGTAAGACGATCGCAGACATTGGCAATTCTGAAGTAAATGCAGATGAAGTCTTTTTGTTTGTACCCTTTTTAGAAACGAATACCTATACCGGGAAGTTTAAACACTCTGATGTTCTTATTTCAGCTAAGGCTGATGGTAAAATTAATGACCTGAACATCGAAAACATCGAAATATCAGCTCTTTCGAAAACTTTCTTTAAAACAAAAGGCAGCCTCACAGGATTGCCTGATATGAAGAAATTAAGCATTGACGCCACAATCGATCAGTTCGCTTCAAACCAGGATGATGTTTACAAATTCGTTGATCCTGCCGTTTTTGCCGGATTGAAATTGCCCGAAGTATTTAACGTGGCCGGTATAGTAAAAGGGAATCTCCAATCAATGAATGCTGATATTCAGTTGCAGTCAGCTTATGGGAATATCACTGCCGACGGGCTTTACTCTGCCCAAAATGCTACACGCCGCGATACTTTCAATATCGATTTTGCCGCTCAGAATATTATGGCAGGACTTATCCTCTCAGATACAATGCTCGGGAAATGCAGCTTTTCAGGCCATGCATCCGGTGCCGGAATCGGCAAAGGCCCGCTTTCGGGATCAGCAATATTGGATCTTCAGGAAGCACAATACAATTCGTACACATACCACGATATCAGGATCGAAAGTCAAATGGCTGATAGAGTAATTACTGCTACAGCCAGATCCGCCGATTCAAATCTCAGCTTTCAACTCAATGCCGGTGCTGATCTGCGCGAAGCAAGGCAAAACTATTCGGCCCGCCTTAATCTTGTAAATGTGAACCTGCAGGCACTGAATTTTATTGACAAGAATATTTCGGTCTCAACAAATTTGACCGGAAACCTCAATTATGCAGGTTTAAATAATTCGGATGCCAGGCTTGAATTTGCAAATACAACGCTTAAAAGTGACAAAAAATCCATCCCTGTTAAAATGATGAATATCAATGCAGTATCAACGCAGGATAGCTTAAGCGTTGATATGCAATCGGACCTGGCAGACGGGAAAATAAGCGGCAATATCAATTCCGAAAATCTTCCTCAATTATTACTTTCAGCCTATAAAAAGTATTTCGGGCTCAGTGATACAGCCCAATCACAGCCAGGTAAACACCTTGCTTTTAATGCGGATATTCATATTCCACAGAATATTTTGGATGAACTGATACCCGGGCTCGACACGCTCCGCTTCAGCAAACTGGAAGGTATCTATAAAAGCGACAGCAACGAACTGACGGCCGAGATACAGGTGCCCGAGGCCATATATTCAAACGCACATATGGATTCACTCAGCGTGGTCGTAAGCGGGAAAAATGAAGAATTATCGGTTGATTTGCAGCTGGATAAAATCAACTACAGTTCCATGAAGATCGAAAACTTCAGGGCTAAGGAGAAGATCAATAAAGGGAAAATCGCATCGGAGATCAGTATCTTGGATTCGATCGGCAACCCAAGGTATTTGTTTATCAACGAAGTTGAAATGAGCGATAACAGGTTCAGCATCAGGTTTAGCCCCGGCGGACTTATCGTTGACGGCGATCCCTGGAATGTGAAGGAAGGAAATCTGCTCGAAAAACGCCTGGATGAGATTTCAGCACAGCAGTTTGTATTTTCGAAAGGAAATCAATCCATCGGATTTATTGCTGACGAAAGTCAAAGACAGCTAGAATTTAAAGATTTCGCACTTCAGAACCTGGTCAATATTGCTGAATTTCAGGGAATGAAGGATCCTGTAAAAGGCGATATTGTTGGGGCAATTGATTTTCCTTTCCGGGATAATGAAGAGTTTATCGGCGCAAATCTACAGATCGACAGCTTGTATCTTCGTGATACCCTTGCCGGAAACCTGGCTGTTAAAATTAAAACTACAAAGGATAAAATGGATATTGACACCCGCATTGTCAATGATGAGAACAAACTCAGGCTGACAGGCAATGTGGATCATTTATCAGGAGTACCCATTTTAAATCTTGATGCTTTTATTGATATAAACGACTTGTACCGACTCGAGAAATTTTCATTCGGCTACCTTTCGGAAATGAAGGGGAAGATTTCTGCGGAAGTTTCGCTTCGAGGGACAACTCAAAAACCTGATATCAATGGCTTTGTCGGGTTTGAGGAAACTGCTTTTAAAATCAACAGCCTGAATTTTCTTGCCCGGATTGAGGAAAATAAAATTCAGGTAAGTAACAAGGGCATTCATTTTAATGAATTCGTAATCGCGGATGCACAAGCCAAAAAACTTACTGTTAACGGGGACATTCTCACCAACAACTTCAGCAATATCGGGTTTGATTTGCATGTAGCAACAAAGGATTTTCAGCCGATGAACAGTACTTCCGCAGATAACAGTGCTTTCTATGGGAAGCTCTCGCTGGCAACAGATATTTGGTTTAAAGGAGATATGGAAAACCCGGATATACAAGCTAAGATCAAGATTGACAGTGCCACTAATCTTACCTATGCTTTACCCGGAAGCGAAATGAAGCTGGTAACTTCCGAGGGGATTGTCAATTTCCTGGAGCCCGGTCAGAAATATGACTCCATATATATTGTTAAAGAGGTTAATTCTCTTGCAGATTCAATCATGTCAAGGATTTCAGGCATTAATCTGGCGGCTAATCTCGAAATTGATCCGAATGCAAGGTTTACTGTTGACGTCGATCCGAAATCAGGCGATTATTTAACTGTTAGTGGAAGCGCAAACCTTAAAATTGATCTTGACAGGGCGGGTAAGAAATCTGTTACCGGCATCTATGAAGTTAAATCCGGACTTTATGAATTATCGTTTTACAACCTGGTGAAAAAGACTTTTATTATTGCACCTGGCAGCACCATATCCTGGTCGGGAAATCCGAAGGACGCAGATGTAAACTTAGCTGCCAATTATACGGTCACAACTCCCTCCACTTCCCTTATGGCAAACGAATCAATAACCATGAGTGAGACAGAAAAGAATATGTTTAAACAACGGCTGCCTTACAATGTGAAACTTAATATCCTTGGTTTTCTGACACAGCCTGAAATCAGCTTTAATATCACATTGCCCGATAAATATCTTACTGCTAATCCAATGGTAGCGACTAAGCTTACACAATTGAATAGCGCGGATCATGCCGATGCCCTTAATAAGCAGGTATTTGCACTGCTGGTAACTGGCAGTTTTATTGCAGATAATCCGACAACTACCGGTGGCTCACCATCCAGTATTGCATCTACAGCTGCGCGTAACAGCGTTAATGGAATTCTTGCCGGCCAGATGAATAATGTTACCAGCAAGTTTGTCCATAATTTTGATTTAAACTTTGGGTTAACAACCTTTGATGATGGCACTACCGGATCGGAAGCCCCTACAACTGAACTGGATGTTCAGGTTTCTAAGAAATTGTTTAACGAGCGCGTTACCGTAGAGGCTCAGAGTTCCATTGATTTGAGTGGAAACAAAAATACTTCCACAACCACCTCAGATCATAATTCAGGCGCAGTGGCGGTAACTTACAAACTGACTGAAGATGGAGAATATAAGCTGAAAGCATTCTCGCAAACCGCCTACGACCTTTTTGATGGTGATATTATAAGCAGCGGTTTTGCCGTAATGTTTACAAGAGAATTTGAAACCTTGAAAAGGAAGAAGAAAGTAGGCCCCAATCTTGAAAAGAAGGATAGTTTGGAGAAGGAAGAAGGTGAGAAAATAGAAAATAGAAAATAGGGAAATGGGAGTTAGGGAAGGTGAGTCTGATTATTAATATTTTGCTCAGAATGTCTGGAAAGCAAAGTTCAAAAAGTAAAAGTCGAAGTTCCCAATGAAGATTAACAACAAGATAAACTTAAGCTAAAAAATGATGATTGACTGCTAATGAATAACTAAAAAACCTCGTCCACAAGTCCCCTCTCCTTTTTGAGGAGAGGGGATTTAGGGGTGAGGTACTCAAGAAAAATCAAAACTAAAGAATGTTCAACAAAGCCAGGCTATATAAATTACTGATAACCGGTTCGCTCTTTATGGTGCTTCTTGCAGGCTGTACCGGGCTGAGGAGTGTCAAGGATGGCGGCCATTTGTATACCGGCCATGTTTTGAAAATCGATTCGACGAAGTTGATTTCAAATTTATTCGATACGAAGAATGAACTCAACGGGCTTTTCAAAGTGAAGCCGAATTATAAGATTCTTTGGATGCGCCCGAAACTGTGTTTGGACAACATGATGAAGGAACCAGAAAAGAAGAAAGGATTTAAACATTGGTTGAAAACCATAGTGGCCCAACCTCCTGTACTGATCGAAAGTATTAACCTTCCGGAATATAATACTGCTATTGAAAACCGGCTGCAAAACCGGGGAAACTTCCAGGCAAAATCCAGTTTTGATGTTATCCGCAAAGGGAAAACGGCAAAGGTGCAGTTTACCATTTCTCCCGGGGAACCTTACAAGCTCAAAACAATTAAGTACCC
>CAIXAQ010000095.1 GCA_903917425.1 uncultured Bacteroidales bacterium | reverse complement strand
TTCCGTATGGCGTGACATCAGCGAACGCAAAAAGTCGGAAGAAGCCCTGCGCGTGAGCCTGATGAAATATCAGACCCTGTTCGATTTATTCCCGGCTGGTATTACTATTTCTGATTCCAAAGGAAAGATTATTGAAACCAACAGCATCGCACAACGCATGCTGGGCCTCGCTCCCGAACAGCAAAAACAGAGGCAGATAGATGGCAAAGAATGGCAGATTGTCAGGCCCGATGGTTCACCCATGCCGGCATCGGAATATGCCAGTGTACGTGCGCTCAGTGAGGGTGTCCAGATTGAAAATGTGGAGATGGGCATACGAAAGGGCGATGGCCAGGTAACCTGGATCAACGTTTCAGCTACGCCCGTTCCGCTTGAAGGATATGGCGTAGCCATTGTATACACCGACCTCACTGCCCGAAAGCAAATGGAAGATGAACTTCGGAAAAACAAAGAAAGCAATGGAAAAAATCAATAAAACCGCCAGCGCACTCCTGCGCCAAAAGGCAGAAGAGTTGTTGAAAAAGAAATCAGCAGCAACAACTTCGTCATTGTCTGAAGTCGAATCGCTCAGACTTATCCACGAACTGGAGGTGCACCAGATTGAGCTGGAATTGCAGAATAAAGAACTCGGCCGTGCATGGGCAGATGCAGAAGTTGTGAATGACAAGTATATCAGATTGTACGATTTCGCACCCTTAGGTTATTTTACACTTTCCGGTAAAGGTGAAATCATCGAATTGAACCTCAACGGGGCCAGGATGTTAGGCAAGGACCGGCAGCATCTGAAATCCAGCCTGTTTGGTTTTTTTGTTTCAGAAGAAACAAAACCAATCTTCAGTCTTTTCCTTGAGAAGGCATTTAAGAGCAAAGCAAAAGAATCATGTGAGGTAATAATGGATAGTGCAGGCAGTTTGCTGTTTCATGTTTTGCTAACCGGCGTAGTTTCCGATAATGAAGAACATTGCCTTGTAACTGCTGTTGATATTACTGAACGAAAGCAAGCAGAGGAAGCAGTTAAGGAAAGTGAAGAAAAATTCCGGAAGGTATTTTCCTGCAGCAGGGATGCCCTTATCCTTATTGACAAGGAAACAGGGAATATCCTGGATGCCAATGACTACGCGTTTCGCCTCTATGGATATTCACGGGATGAAATTCTTAACCTGAAGAACACTCACTTGTCTTTTGAACCGGTAAAGACAGCATTGGCGCTGAAAGAATTCATTGAAAGGATTGAAGTCCGATATCATAAAAAGAAAGATGGAACTGTTTTTCCGGTAGATATTTCAGCCAGCCGCTTTATGATGAATGGCAGGGAGGTTGTACTTGCTTCCATCCGCGACATCACAGACCGCCTGAAGGCGGAGGAAGAGATAAAACTTAAAAATGATGAACTTCTACACATCAATGCAGAAAAGGACAAATTCTTCTCTATTATCGCCCATGACCTGAGGGGTCCTTTCAACGGATTTTTAGGCTTAACGCAAATTATGAGTGAAAAATCAAGCAATCTATCACTCAACGAACTCCAGGTAATTTCGCGTAGCATGAACAAATCGGCAACTAACCTTTTCGATCTGCTCAACAACCTTTTGGAATGGGCACGTATGCAGCAACACGCCACAAACTTTGAACCTAAGTCCCTGTTACTGTTACCGTTTGCAACAACTATACTGCAACCTTTGTTGGATTCGGCCAATAAAAAAGGGATTGAGCTGATCATACACATCCCCGAAAACCTCCAAGTGTTTGCTGACGAAAACATGCTTTCATCCACCATCCGCAATTTGTCTTCCAATGCCGTTAAATTTACACCTGCCGGGGGAAAGGTAAATATTTCGGCAAAAGCAACTGCTGATGGAACAATTGAGATTTCCGTGAAAGATTCAGGCATTGGAATGAATGCTGAAATTTTGGCAAACATGTTTACACTCAGTAAAAGTATAGGCCGCAAAGGTACTGATGGTGAACCAAGTACCGGCCTGGGCTTGCTGTTGTGCAAGGATTTTATCGAAAAAAACGGAGGAAAAATTTGGGCAGAGAGTGAAGAAGGCAAAGGAAGTACATTTTATTTTACCCTATCAGGTCCTTCAGGTCAGAAACAGGAAGAAGCTCTTCAAAATACCATTCCTGATAGTAAAATAACAAACCCGGTTAACAACCTT
>CAIXAQ010000094.1 GCA_903917425.1 uncultured Bacteroidales bacterium | reverse complement strand
TTTCACTCGTATCCCAAAAATAAAATTAATGAAAACCATGAAGGCTTATCTGATACTATTACTCAATATTACACTGATTTCCTGTGCGTTAAAAGCGCAACAACCGACAAATATCACATTACAATTAAAATGGAAACATCAGTTCCAGTTTGCTGGTTACTACGCCGCCATCGAAAAAGGATACTACAAAGAGGTGGGAATCAACGTCAAACTTGCCGAAGCTGTTGAAGGGCAAAATCCCAGCGATGCAGTTTTTGATGGTAAAGCTGAATTTGGGGTATGTACATCAGATATTGTTTTAATGCGCGGGGCTAACAAAAAAGCCGTTGTATTAGCAACAATTTTCCAACATTCGCCACAGATTTTATTGGCATCAAAGCAAGCAGGAATCGATCACATACACAACCTTGTCGGGAAAAAGATAGCACTTGAGCCAAATGCCGCCGACATTATGGCCTTTATGGACAGCGAAGGGGTTTCGTTGGATGATTGTGTTGTGAATGAACACACTTTCAATGCCGATTTGTTGATGAATGGCAATTTAGATGCGATTTCGGCATATTCTACTGACGAACCTTTTGTGCTTCAACAGGCGAATTTTGAATATACAATCATTGCACCAGCTATGGGTGGTATTGATTTTTATGGCGATGTATTGTTTACAACCGAAGATTTAATTAAAAAGAACCCAACTTTAGTCAAAAATTTCCGGAAGGCTTCGCTTAAAGGTTGGAAATATGCCATGGAACATCCCGAAGAGGTAATCGGATTGATTTATAATAAGTATTCGAAAAGGCACAGCATCGAACATCTTACGTTTGAAGCAGAACACATGAAAAAACTTATTATGGCCGATGTGGTGGAACTTGGCTATACCAACCCCGGCAGGTGGCTTACAATATCCGACACCTACAAAGAACTCGACATGCTGCCTGCTTCATTCACAACAAAAGGCTTGCTTTACTCCGAATATGAAGAACCGGCAACTAAAATACCTTGGAAATTAACCGCCATATTTTTAACCATTATCGCAATTATTGGATCGGCAACCTACTTTTACTACAAGGCATCAACGAACCTGAAAAAAGAAATAGCATTCCGCAGCCGTATCGAAAAGGATCTTGTTGACAGTGAGGAAAAGTATCGGATCCTGTTCTTAAACTCGCCGGACGCGTATTTGATAATCGTTGATGGGGTATTTTCCGACTGCAACAAAGCTGCCGAACTAATGTTGGGCGGCAACAGGTCGCAAATAATTGGGCAGTCACCTTCGATAATTTCGCCTGAATTTCAGCCTGATGGCAAAAGATCAGCAGATGCTGCCGACCAAAAAATTAAGGATGCCTTGCTCTTGGGGACTAATTCCTTTGAGTGGCTGCACCGCAAGTTCAATGGCACTGATTTGCATGTAGAAGTATCAATAGCTTCGATAATATTGGAAGAAAAACCTGCATTGTTTATCACATGGCGCGATGTGTCGCGGCGCCTGAAAGCTGAAGAAGAAAAAAGGAAAGGTGAAGCCATTTACAGCGCCATACTCAACGCATCACCCGACGCCATAACCATTTCCGATTTAACAGGCCGCTATATCATGGTTTCGCCCTCGGCAGTTGCGCTGGCAGGATTAAAAAGCGGAGACGAGATGATTGGCCGCAATATTGTGGAATTTGTTGCCCCGGAAGATAAAGAACTGGTCCTTTCAAATTATTCGCTCATGTTGCAAGGGATTAAAACCGGGCCTAATCAGTATCGTGGGCTAAAAGCTTTCAGTACTGTGATCGATATAGAAGTGAATGGGTCTACTATTAAGGATGCTAACGGACAACCCGAATTGCTGGTGTTCAGTGTCCGGGATATTACCGAACGAAAAAAAACGGAATCCGAAATTAAACTTAAGAACGAACTACTCGAAAAACTCAACTCCGAAAAAGATAAGTTCTTTTCCATAATTGCCCACGATTTGCGCGGCCCATTCAACGGATTTTTAGGACTAACTCAAATTATGGCCGAACAACTCAAATTGCTCACCCTTGACGAACTTCAGGAAATTTCGATGGGCATGAACAAATCGGCAAACAACCTTTATAACCTGCTCAACAACCTGCTCGAATGGTCGCGTATGCAGCAAGGTGCCACCAATTTTGAGCCTAAAAACTTGAATTTGCTGCCACTTGCTACCACAACCCTACAACCTTTGTTGGATTCGGCCAATAAAAAAGGGATTGAGCTGATCATACACATCCCCGAAAACCTCCAAGTGTTTGCCGATGAAAATATGTTGGCTTCCACCTTCCGGAATTTAGCTTCCAATGCCGTAAAATTTACACCTGCCGGAGGTAAGGTAAGCATTTCAGCTAAAGCTACACCCGACGGTAAAATTGAAATTTCTGTTAAGGATTCCGGTATTGGCATGGATGCAGAAATATTACACAACATGTTCAAGCTCGATGTAAGCATAAGCCGTAAAGGCACTGATGGCGAACCAAGCACAGGGCTGGGTTTGCTTTTGTGCCAGGATTTTATCGAAAAACATGGAGGTAAAATATGGGCAGAGAGCAAAGAAGGCAAAGGAAGTACATTTTATTTTACCCTATCAGGTCCTTCAGGTCAGAAACAGGAAGAAGCTCTTCAAAATACCATTCCTGATAGTAAAATAACAAACCCGGTTAACAACCTT
>CAIXAQ010000093.1 GCA_903917425.1 uncultured Bacteroidales bacterium | reverse complement strand
TAGAGCGGTCTTCGGAGATATTTGAGACTGAGCCACCAGAGGTAAATTTCGATGAAGAACGACAGAGGCTATATGCCAAGATAGGGCAACTCGAAATGGAACGCGACTGGCTAAAAAAAATTTCAAAAACGACCGGACGATGAAACAGCTACAAGGCTATATCTCTGAAAAAGAGAGTATAAGCATACGTTCCCAATGCGATTTGTTGGGTATAAACCGCAGTATGTTGTATTATCAGCCAGTTGAGGAAACGCAGGAAAACCTTTCGTATATGCGCTTGATGGACGAGCATTTCCTGAACCACCCTACGCATGGCGTGTTACAGATGCAGGATTTTCTGTTTTTAAGTGGTTATGTGGCGAATCACAAGCGCATACGGCGTTTGCTCCGGTTGATGGGGATAATGGCCATATACCCCAAACGGAATTTGAGCAAATTAGGCTATTCAAAATATATAAGGCACTATCTTTTGAAAGGGCTTAAAATCATCAGTCTCAATCAGGTGTGGGCCATAGACATAACCTATATCCCAATGGCCAAAGGGTTTATGTACCTAACAGCGATTATCGACCTTTATAGCCGGTTTATAGTTGGTTGGGGCGTATCCAATAGCCTTGCTGCAGAAAACACCTTGGACGTACTCAAACAGGCTATTGGTAAATATGGCCAGCCTGGGATCATCAATTCAGACCAGGGATCCCAGTTCACATGTCAATTATGGACGGAATATGTTGAGAATGCAAAAATAGCAATCAGTATGGACAGTAAAGGGAGGGCATTGGACAACATCTACATCGAACGTTTCTGGCGTACGGTAAAGCAAGACTATGTGTATTTGCAACCTGCCACCAGCGGCATAGAACTATACAGGGGCTTAGAGGGTTTTATTGGCTATTACAACAACAAAAAGCCGCACCAAGGGATTGGAAGGGTCGTCCCGGCATCTCTATACAAGCAAGTTGCTTAAAGGTTATGAACAAAGAAAAAAGTAACAAAAAAGAAAAAAAAGGAATCTTGTTAATAACTATTAATATCGAGAATAACTCTATCGAGTTATTGCCCGATATTAACAGTACAACAACAATAACAATATGTTAGATTAATTTATAAAAGCTTAACTAGTGGTATGAAGATAAGGGAGTACTATATACAGGCTAATAATTTTTACCTTTGTCAGCGGTTCAGAAACCATTTTCGGGCAGTAAACTATTAATAACCAAGATACTATGTACACAAAATTTCAGAAATTCCTTACCAGCGAGCTTACCGGCATCGAAGAAGCCGGGCTGTTTAAAAATGAACGTATCCTGATTTCACCACAAGGAGCAGAAATCACAATAAGTTCGGGGGCAAGAGTGCTTAATTTTTGTTCAAATAACTACCTGGGTCTTTCGAATAGCCCTCAACTGATCGCTGCTGCCAAAGATGCGCTCGATACACATGGTTACGGTATGTCGTCAGTTCGTTTTATTTGCGGCACAGGCGACCTTCACAAAGAGCTGGAAAAGAAAATTGCTGAATTTTTCGGTATGGAAGACACCATCCTTTATGCTGCTTGTTTTGATGCCAACGGCGGAGTATTCGAACCGCTTTTAGGTGAAGAAGACGCTGTTATCAGCGACTCGCTTAATCATGCCTCCATTATTGATGGCGTGCGTTTATGCAAAGCCGTTCGATACCGTTACAACAACGCCGATATGGCCGATCTGGAAGTGCAGTTGCAGGCAGCGCAGGCCCAAAGGTACCGTCTGATAGTTACCGATGGCGTTTTTTCGATGGATGGAAATGTGGCTCCGCTGGATAAAATATATGAACTGGCAAATAAATACGATGCCATGATTATGGTCGACGAATCGCACTCAGCAGGCGTTGTAGGCCTCACCGGGCGGGGAGTTACCGAACAGTTCGACCTGAAAGGAAAAATCGAAATTATTACCGGTACATTAGGCAAGGCTTTTGGCGGAGCTATCGGTGGATTTACCACGGGGAAAAAAGAAATTATCGGCATGCTTCGTCAGCGTTCGCGCCCTTATTTATTCAGCAATTCAATTCCTCCTTTAGTTGCCGCCGCCGGTATCCGTATGGTGGACCTGATGAGCGAAACCAATGAATTACAGGATAAACTACACGAAAATACCGCTTACTTTGTTAAAAAAATGCTTGCTGCCGGTTTTGATATCAAGCCTACACAGAGCGCAATATGTGCCGTAATGCTGTATGATGCCCGTCTCAGCCAGGAAATGGCCAAAAAATTGCTTGACGAAGGCATCTATGTAATTGGTTTTTATTACCCGGTTGTACCAAAAGATAAAGCCCGCATCCGTGTTCAGATTTCGGCAGCCCACGAGCGTGAGCACCTGGATAAATGTATTGCCGCCTTTACTAAAGTTGGTAAAATGCTGGGTGTTATAAAAGAACCGGAAAGCAGCTGTGGTTGCGGATGCAGTTGCGGTAACTGATGAAAAATGGATATTAGGTAACCTTTTGGGCAAATTACAAAATGCCAGAAGTCGGAAGACGGAAGTCAGAAGTTACCCGGAGAACTTATTTTATTTACCGGATGTAGAGTTTTTATCCAAAGACATTTGTTCAACTCATCTTCCAAGGTTGGGCTAAATCTCAAATTAGCAACTTCTTCTGTCTTCTGTCTTCTGACTTCTGAATTCCGTCTTCTGGCCAATAATACCCATTTCACTCAACTCGTGGTTGAACAGAAATACTTAAACATTACTCTTCTTTCACATTTACAACCCTTTCAGGCATAGTATAGGGTAGGATTCCTGTTTTAAGCATGATTCTCTGGCCTTTGTCGCTTGCAACAAACGATGTAAACCCGGTGCCTAATCCGGCGCGGGGCTCGGTAAGAATCATGTAAACAAAACGTGTAAGCGGGTATTTGCCGGTAGCCAGGTCGGCCTGGTATGGCTGAAACGAATTTCCTGCCGTCGCCAGTTCATCTGCCGAAACTCCTGCAACCTTCACTCTTTTTTGAAACGAAAGTGATTCCGGGTCACGGCTGTCGCTTAACCAACTTACTCCAATCAATCCGATGGCATCAGGATTTTTTGACACAAAATCTACTACATCAAGGTTAAACGTTGTGGCTGAAAGCTGCTTGCCAAGTTTGCCTGTTTTTGTGATGGAATCAACTATAAACCTGACGATACTGGAGTTAGGATTATCGAAAACAACTTTGACTTTACCCGATTTTGAGTCTGGATTCAACTGCTTCCATTCGGTGATTTCGCCCAGCATTATTTTTCGCAACTGGCTGATTGAAAATAAAGTATCGGGATTTGCTGGGTTCACCAATACCGCGATTCCGTCAATTGCAACAGGAAACTGCTGAGGAATAAATTTTTTACGATGAAAATAATTCAGTTCTTTGGCATTCAGTTTACGCGAAAGTACGGCAAGTCTCACGCTATCGGTTAACAGCAGGTTTAACACCCTTGCTTCCGGCAGGTACCTGGGTAGTAAGGTTGCATACTTATACATAGCATGAAAAACAGGAAGTTCAGCTTCTATGATCGGTTGGAAAGTTTCGTCAACGGCCATTTCAACTTTACCTGTTGTTGGGGTATCGGTATAAGTATCCCCTTTTGGATTTTGCGAACATGCTGAAAATAACAAACAGAAAATCAAAGCTATAGCCGGAAAAAGTTTCATGTTTATATTATTTTTCTGAAAATTCCTCATCACTCTCTCCGGATCTTGATTCACGCACCACTCTGAAAACCCGGAAAAGGGCATACGCTATCAGGAGCGTCCCCATAATGGTAGCTTGTGTTTTCGACAGAGCATACCAGCCTTTGACCAGGAGATAAAGCCCGAGTGAAAAGTATATGCCAATCATCAGGAAACTTAAGAGTAACCTTATCCTGGTTGAGAGGCTATTACCCATATTTTTATTGTGAAGGACATTCATACCGGCTAAACGGAGATAAAAGGTGTTATAAAGGGACTCGAAAATATTCAACTCAAAACTCAAAATGTAAAAGTATTGTTTGCCCCTTACTTTTTCGTTTTTGATTAAATGTTATGTGTTTTTAATTACTATCCGATTCGGACTTTTCGAAAAAAACTCAGATACCTTTTTCCTTAATCAGCAGCCTGTCAGGCTCATCGATATCAACAATGGCATACCGACTGATGCTGCATATATTCATTTCGTCCAGTGCATCAACCAGGTTCTTGTAATTTGCTTCATCGGTTGCCATAATCCTGACCACAGGCGCATTTTTATTTGCCTTTATTTCAGCCATTTTTCTCTGAAAGAGATCCTCATCCATTCTCAGCTTGATTTTTTCAACTCTAAGATCTTCCACCTGTTTGGCCACGTTGTAGTTCTTTTCGAGAAGTATTTTTCGCAAACCCTCTGCTGCGTATGTGGTTTCAATCACGTTGGCACCTTCAGTTTTTCCGAAATAGTAAAAAACCTTATCATTTTTTCCTAATATAACAGTTACTGCCTGCGAAGCCTTGGCGATGGTTTTGTCTACATCTTCCACTTTTTTATCCGATGGCATGGTAATTTCCATCGTTTGTGGCTTGATGAGGGATGTGGCGAGCATAAAGAAGGTTATCAGCAGGAAACCCAGGTCAACCATGGGTGTAAAATCGATGCGGGTAGGCAGTTTTTTTGATCTTTTCTTGCCGCTTTTTTTATGCGATCCTGAATCATGACTAATTTCGGCCATTTTCGGGTTTTAATTGTTAGAAATTATTTTCCGGGAGCAGTTTCGAGTTTGGTGATCAGGTTGTAACGGTTTTCGTCGAGTTCCTGCAAACTTTTCATCACTTTTTTTATCACCGGGTAGGGTGTTTTCTGATCTGCTTTGATAGCTATCCTGAGTTCCGGGTTCACATCCCGGGCTGCTCTCACCCATTCTTTAAACTGGTTGTTGGTCGAATCGGCAGGAATTCCCAGGTTGTTTTGAGGCAGGTCGCGGATTTCGGGCGAAAGGTTCAGAAATGCTTTCATGGCATACATCGGGTTGCCAAATATATCGATCAACGAGAACCGTTTTATCTCATCCGGCGAAAGGCTAACTTTATATATCTCAGCCATTTTTTCGATTAGCTGTTGCCGCTTGTCCTGCCCATCAATTCCAAAATACACTTTTCCGGAAGGGTCGACCAACACAGTCATAATATTAGTTTCGGGGATTTTTATTTCCGAAACAGACGAAGGTGTAGCCACCAGAACCGGCTCTTTTTTTGTAAAATTCGAGGTAAGCATAAAAAATGTGAGCAGCAGGAAAGCCACATCACACATGGCGGTCATGTCGATCCAGGTACTCTTTCGTCGGATTTTTACTTTTGGCATTTCGGATACCTTTTGGCAAACACAGAGGCATTATACATGGTTGGTGGCATAGGACTGCACCAGGCTGAATCCTGCTTCGTCGATGCTATAGGTCAGCTTGTCAATCCGTGTTGTAAATACATTATAGAATACCAGGGCTATAGCCGCAGTTCCTATGCCGAAGGCGGTGTTTACGAGTGCTTCAGAGATGCCTTGCGCCAGAGCTACCGAGTCGGGTGCCCCGGCGTTGGCGAGTGCCCCGAAGGCGCGTATCATGCCCAGCACGGTACCAAGCAAACCCATAAGCGTTCCCAGCGAAGTGATGGTGGCAAGTACTACCAGGTTTTGTTCCAGGGCGGGAAGTTCGAGCGATGTGGCCTCCTCGACTTCCTGTTGAAGTGCTGTAAGTTTCTGATCTTTCAGCAGGGTAGTGTCCTTTTCGAGCTGCTGGTACTTATTCAAAACCGAAAGCACCACGTTGGCAACCGATCCTTTCTGCTCGTTGCAGGCTGCTTTGGCACCATCAATATCATGGGTTTCGAGCAATTCCTTAACATCCTGCACAAAGTCGGTGACATCGCCATTGCCGGCTCCTTTGCGGATGGCAATGATACGTTCGACAATAAAAGTGAAAACGATCAGTAAAAGTGTCATCAAAATCGGGACAATAACGCCTCCCTTGTATATAATGGCATAGTAGTTTCCCGGCAAAGCCGCGTTGTCCGAATTATTCCCCTGAAAATTAGCCGGATTTCCCATAATAAAATGAAAAACGAGAATGGCTGCGACCAAGGCAATTGGAATTACGAGAATTGCAAAACTAAGTTTAAAGCCACGCTTTTTTGATTTACGGTTTTTTTTCATAGTTTTCCT
>CAIXAQ010000092.1 GCA_903917425.1 uncultured Bacteroidales bacterium | reverse complement strand
GGGAAATTGAACAAATTAATACGATGGAGAATTTTGATAAAAAATATTTCATATTAATAATTATTTCATTAATGCCATATAAAACTGACTGACAAATATAGTTAATTATCGCACATATACGATCTTACTCAGACATTGTAAAGGTTCATTAATTTGCAGAAAACCCATTTTTCTTTTATTTAAAAGGTATATGTTCATATAATACTTGCACCTCATGTTTAAAAGAAGTTTGTCGGCAACCTTCTTGCGGATTCGGCCGGTTCTTGTTAAAAAAACAAAAAACCTGCATTTAATCAAGTTTAGGAGTACTTTTGCACAGAAATTTTTAAAATAGTCATCATCAAATGGACGAAGGCCCTGATTTGTACCGAATATTAACCTGATTCAGGAGGCCATAAGCTGATTTTCAGCATCCTCCCCGGATCAAAATAAGGAGGATGCTTCTATGACAGCATTAACAACATTTTATTTAAGCCAGGTTTTGGGAATGAAAATTTATTCCCGGGACAACGAAGTTATTGGCCGTGTTCTCGATTTGCTGGTTTATTCCGATCCATCGCTGACCGATGAACCCATTAGGCCAAACGTAGTAGCAGTAAAAACGGGAAGCAGAGCCCATCCGGTGTATTATAATTTCAGCTATTTTGAAATTAATCGTCAAAACAACAAAATTTTCATTCTGTGTAACAAAAAACAACATGTTGAGGATGAGGAATATGCGAAATTTATGCCTCTCAAGGATCGCATTTTAGATCAGCAAATAGTTGACCTGAACGGGCGAAAAATGGTACGGGTAAATGATGTGAGACTGGCATCGATCGCAAGCGGGACTTATGTTGTTGCTGTTGATGTCGGCGTTGAGGGTCTTTTGCGCAGGCTGGGTGTAGCTGAGTCGGTTAAGATAATTGCTGCCCTTGTGCGTTTGCCCGTTCCATCAAAATTCATACTCTGGGACGATGTGGATACCCTGGATACCTCCAACCTGAACATTAAACTGGGAAAGCCGCTTACCAAGCTTCAAATGCTTCATCCTTCGGATCTTGCCGACATTATCGAAGAAATGGGCCGCAGCGAACGAACAAGCGTATTCAACAGCCTCGATGAGGAACAGGCCGCCGATGTACTCGAGGAAATGGATCCCAAACTCCAGGTTGATGTTATTGAAAGCCTGTCGATAGCCAAAGCTGCCGACCTGCTCGAAAAAATGCCGGCCGACGAAGCTGCCGATCTCATCGATCTGCTCGAAAGCGATAAAGCAGAATTACTGCTGAATGAGATGGAGATTGAAGCATCGGGCGAGGTTCGCGAATTGCTCGAATATTCCAACCGATCAGTTGGAAGCATTATGAGCACCGATTTTATTTCGTTCCACGAGAATGAAACTGTCGAACAGGCACTGGCAACCATCCGGGAAGCCAAACCCGAGGATTCCATGCTCTACAACCTTTTTGTTGTTACTCACAATGGCAAACTTTTGGCCACTGTTACACTACGAAACCTGGTAGTATCCGAACCTTCCGTAGTGCTGAAGGACATTATGCATAAAAATCCCGTATCCGTCGAAGACAACGACAAACTTGAATCGCTTGCTGAAATTGTTTCAAAATACAACCTGCTCGCGGTGCCTGTCGTGAACCAATACCAGGTTCTTGAAGGTATGGTGGTGATTGATGATATTGTTGATGACCTGCTGGGAGCCAGGAAAACCAGGTAATTAGTATCTGTCAATAATTCAAGATTCTTTTTATTTGCGATTTACGAAGTACGATGTACGATTAATAATTATAACTTGTTGAAAACAAATCGTAAATCTAAAATCGTAATTCGTACATTTTTTAATAAACCAAGTCTAAATATGAACTCTAAATAAAGAGGGATTTAGTATGACAATCAAAATTACCCTGAAACAAAAAGGCTGGTGGCGCAACATGCTTATATTTTTTGCATTGCTGGGCCCGGGAATTATAACCGGGAGTGTGGATAACGATGCCGGAGGTATAACCACGTATTCGGTTGCCGGGGCTTTGTATGGTTACAAACTGCTCTGGACCATGATTCCGGCATTTATTGTGTTGCTGATCATTCAAGAGATGAATGCGCGTATGGGAATTGTTACCGGCAAAGGCCTTGCCGATCTTATCCGCGAAAATGCAGGAGTAAAAGTTACATTTTTCATTTTTATCGGCCTGCTGATTGCCGATCTGGGAAACACTACCACCGAATTTGCCGGGGTAGCAGGAAGTATGATGATTTTCGGGGTAAGCAAGTATATTTCCGTTCCCATTTCTCTAGCTTTGGTCTGGCTTTTAGTTGTGAAAGGAAACTACAAAATTGCCGAACGCATCTTCCTCGTTTTCAGCGTTTGCCTGCTAATGTATATAATTTCGGCTCTGATGGGTAAACCGCATTGGGGCGAAATTGGGGATGCCATGATACACCCGCACATGGAATTCAATGCGCCTTACCTGGCTATTGTAATTGGAATTATCGGTACCACCATTGCTCCCTGGATGCAGTTCTACATGCAATCGTCGGTCATCGAAAAAGGACTGAAAATGCGCGATTACAAGTATACTCTGGTAGATATTGTGATAGGCTGCCTGGTTACGGTTACGGTTGCATTTTTTATTATTATAGCCTGTGCATCAACACTTCACGAAAATGGCATAGTGATTAAAGAAGCCCAGGATGCAGCCCTGGCACTCAAGCCACTGGCAGGGAACCTGGCTTCCTCATTATTTGCGTTGGGATTGTTTGTGGCTTCCATATTTTCGGCAACCATTTTGCCGCTGGCCACGGCATTTTACGTGTGCGAAGCTTTTGGATTTGAAGCCGGTATTGACAAAAAATGGGACGAAGCCCCTGAGTTTTATTTCCTGTACACAGGCATTCTTGTGTTGGCTGCAGCTATCATACTTATTCCAAATGCCCCGCTCATCAAAATCAGTATCTGGTCGCAGGTATTGAACGGCATACTGCTTCCCGTGGTTTTGGTTTGTATGATACTGCTTATCAACAACAAAAAGATAATGGGCAAGCATGTGAACAAACCAGCTATTAATATCATCGGATGGTCGACAGTTATTATTTTGGTGGCTCTTTCGCTTATGCTGCTGGTTATACCAATGTTTTCGTAACAGGTTCCACTGTCTCAACTGCCAAAACCATTTTTGCCGGTAGCATTATCAATCAGATCAAACGATCAGATAATATTAAAAACAATAAGGGAAGTTGTGATAAACAGGAAAAATAACCCGGCAAGAAAAATCAAATCTGCCATATGTTCAAACCGGATTCCTGACTTCTTGATGCTGCGCATCGACAGAAAGGATAAAACACAACTTGCCATAAACATAAAAATCGCCATTGCTGTCAATTCATCAATGATGCTCTTCTCAGTCATGTTATTAATACTGAACGAAGTGAGAACAACAAAACAAAGTCCCATAAGGGTTGCAGATGTATTCAGAATATGCGGTGATTTGTTATTTTGCTCAGTCATTACATCTTGATTTATATCTTCCGAATCGGCAATTTTACACAAATATCTGATTTATAGCTCTATTTAGAATTCTAGCTGCCAGGTACAGGTTTTACGTTTCGTTTTGAATATTTAATAATTTACCGGAAGGCAAGGCTTTATATGCTTATACATTTACGGCTCTCTAAAACATTATTTATTCAGCTTATTCCGGATTTCTTCCAATATCTCAATCTGTATCTCCTGTATGCCCATCATTTTCGACCACTGATCCAGCAATAAATGATCCACCTTTTCGTGTAAAGTCCTGATTTCAATTTCTGATTTCAGATTGATCTTGTAATCGTTCTCCGACCTGATCCTGTCCTTTTTCTCCTGACGGTTCTGGCTCATCATGATGATCGGAGCCTGCATAGCTGCAACGCACGAAAGAATCAGGTTCAACAATATAAACGGGAAGGGATCGAAAGGCCTAAAAAGCAGTACGAGGCTGTTTATAATGATCCAAACAACAAGTAAGGATGAAAATGAGATAATAAACTTCCAGCTACCACCAAACGAGGCTACTTTATCTGAGATTTTATCACCAATTTTAACAGGCGTATCGATAACATTAGTATCAACTGACAAAAGCTCATTTTGCAAAATGCTTTTAACAACTTCATTTTTAAGCACTTCTACACTTCCTCTTTCATCATCGATTAATCCCGAAATGTATTTTACCCGGTATTTGTTAAAATCTTCACTGCAGATTTGGTTGTTATCATTCCACGAAGGATAATCTTTGATAATCAAACGTTCAATTTCGTGACGTATCCCGTGGCCACTTATTAACTCGCCTTCGGAGAATATTTTTCCGCAGATTTCACATTTTGTTCCATTTAATTTTCTCATGATTCGAGGAGTTTATGAAGCTATGATCGTTCAGGAGTTTAACTTTCGTGGATAAACTTACAAAAAACCAGGTAATATTTTACTATTTACAAGTCCTGCCATAAAAGTACCCAGTAAACTGACTTGCTAATTATTCGGTGCTCCGTTATCGATCCAGCAAGCGATGGCATCTTTTTGTGAGGTCGAAAGGCTACCGCTCCGTGGCATATTCCCGCTTACCACCTGGCTCCTGACAGAGTTACGCGAAGCATACAACTGCGAATAAGTGCTGTAATTCTGGTGACAGCCTGCACAAGCGGATGAGATAATCGGAGCCACATCCGTTCGATATGACTTTACCGTACCATTGCAGGTAGGCGTATAATTGGTGGTAGTGCCGTCTTTCGAACAGCTGCTCCACAGGCCAAGACTTACCGTTAAAACTGCCAGGATTTTTCTCATATTCAAAATTTAATCTATGTTTGTTTTTCTATATTAACACAATTGATTAATGTATAGTATTTCATTTTGACAAATTAACATCTTTTGGCTG
>CAIXAQ010000091.1 GCA_903917425.1 uncultured Bacteroidales bacterium | reverse complement strand
TCTGGTCCTGATGGATACGTTTATGATCCGGATGGAATAAGTGGTGAAAAAATCGACTATATGCTCGAACTTCGCGCTTCGAACCAGGATATCGTAAAACCATATACTTATGAATTCCCGAATGCACAGTTTGTACAAGGCAAACACCCATGGGAAGTAAAATGCGATATCGCACTTCCATGTGCCACTCAAAACGAGCTGAACAAAGAAGATGCTTTGGCACTAGTTAAAAATGGCTGTATGTGTGTTTCGGAAGGTGCAAATATGCCTTCAACACCTGAAGCTATCGAAGTTTTCCAGGAAAACAAAGTTATGTTCGCCCCGGGTAAAGCTGCCAACGCCGGTGGTGTTGCAACTTCGGGTCTCGAAATGAGCCAGAACTCAATGAAACTAAACTGGACAGCAGTAGAAGTAGATCAGAAACTGCACCAGATTATGATAAACATCCACGCAGCCTGCATAAAACACGGTAAGGAACCTGATGGTTATGTAAACTACGTAAAAGGCGCCAACATTGCCGGCTTCCTCAAAGTGGCCAATGCTATGCTTGACCAGGGCGTTCTGTAAAACCTTTATTTAGGTAGAGTTAATTTTACGTTTAAGAAACCACCTGTAAATGGGTGGTTTTTTTTTAAAATATTTGCGTCTGCAACATTTATTCATACTACAATTTTGTTAATATTTGCCGAATAAAAACTGGCCGGTAAATTACGAAGGTGTGCAATTATTTTGCAACTTTGAACATCGTTTAAACCCTTATTCATTCAACTATCAGTAGACCAAATCAAGTAAATTATTTTACTGAAATTAATGTAGTTATACAATGAAATCTGTTTTATCAGTTATCAGCCTCATTTTATTTTTATCTACCGGGGGCTATGCCCAGATTGATTTCCTCAGGCCGGTGAAGCAAGCCGTGGGTTCCTTCATTGAATGCGTTGCCATTGGCGATGTGAATGGCGACGGGCGTAACGACGCAGTTGCAGCTAGCTGGTTTAATTCTGATCCCGGATCTGATTATACTGTTTTTGTGTTCATTCAGCTGCCTGATGGATCGATGGCTCAACCTTTAAAATTTAAGTACCCGCCTGCCTATAGCAACAGACCACGGGTCCAGATTGCCGATGTGAACAACGACCACCGTAACGATGTACTTTTAAGTTTTGGCGATTCGCTCGGGATATTCTACCAGAATTCAACGGGCAGCCTTGACCCCATGCAAAGTTTGTATTGTGGCAACGATACTGGTGCACTGAAAGCCGGAGATCTTAATAACGATGGCCTTACCGACATTGCTGTGATGTGTCATTGGAATAATAAATTTATAAAAATATTTTACCAGAAGTCATCAGGAGGTTTTCAAACCATTACTTATCCGCTTGAGAACTACGGCAACGACGAACTTGATATTAATGACATGAACGGTGATAGCCTGAATGATTTAATTTATATGCCCGGAATAGGAACGGGAGGCACATTATATATTTTTTACCAGGATAGCCTTACCGGTGTATCGCAAACCCCGACCAGTTACGATTACTCATACGATGGATGTAAAACTTTTACCGGTATTGGTACCGGCGACCTGAACAACGATGGCCGTATAGACCTGGTCGGCAGCATGGGTGGTAATGAGGGGCATGCCTGGGTTGCGATTATTTACCAACAAACAGATGGGACACTGGGTACGGCAACTTACCTTCCATCGTACGATATCCCGGCACCGGTCGAAATTGCCGACCTTAACTGCGACAATAAAAACGAAATAATTGTCGGGCACGAAGCCTGGAGCCATTTTTCGGTGTGGGAACAGGACATAAAAGGGAACTACGGAAATTACAAATTATTCGGCTCATTGTATTATGTTGGTCCGTATGGACTGGCCGTTGGCGATATAAACAACGATTCACGCAACGACGTGCTTAGTACAAGCGGTTATACGAATGTGTATTTTATGTATAATGCAACCGCACCGGCTGGTACCCTGCCAACCGATACCCTGATTGATTTTACTTACCAGGAAAATGACACCCTGAATACCTGGCACCAGACCTATTACGAAAGCGGAATTGCTAAAGTTGGTGAATGCCTGTTAAAGACCACTTACGAAATGGATCATATTTCCTATACAGTTCGGATTCAGGGGGAGGGCGACAGTCTTTTTGCCAGGAGTTATACTATGTGTGGTAAGATACAGGCTGACACCCTGCGCCACCATTATGGGGTGGACAAGTTCATCTATCCCTATCACAACGATACAATAACGATCTTTTCAGTAGATACATTATTAGACAATAAGAGTATCAACACTCTCCAGACTTCATATGATACAACCGCAGTATATCAATACTTTGATGAAGGTGTCCGTGTAATTCATGAATATAAAATTATTGGCGATTCGGTTTTCTTAATCACTGATTCCCTTTTTGTGAAAGAGCATTATCATATTTTCTATTACACACAAACTGATTTCGTAACGTATGTTGGAACAAAATGTGGTGTAGTAGCCTACGAATCAGATACTTTAGTTAACCATAACCAAGGTTACCAAATAGTTAGCTCCGACACAGTACTTATTTCGCGAACGGTAATCGGGTACCCGCTCGGGATTAACGAAGAAGTTAAAATTTCGGGGTTCAGGCTTTATCCAAATCCGGCTTCTACTAACGCTACACTTGAATTCAAGAACGAGCTAAAAGATGAAGGTCCGTTCCGTATCAGTTTGGTCAATGCAATAGGTCAAAAGGTTTGGGAAAAAGAAGTGCCGGCTGAGGTGAAACTGCAAATGAACCTGGATATTAGAAACT
>CAIXAQ010000090.1 GCA_903917425.1 uncultured Bacteroidales bacterium | reverse complement strand
GATTAGGATTTTAGGATTAGGATTTTTGGATAAAAAACCCGGAGGCAATTTTATCATTCCAGATATTTCCGGAACTTTGTGTACTTTAGGCATTTTAAGTACTCTAGGCACTTTAGGCACTTTGTACATTTAGAATCTCCATGCCTGGTTATTTTTTCGGACTTCGCAACCTGCTCCTGGATTCCATTTTCTCCAACAGCGCATCTCTTTCATTCAGGAAAACAGAAAGTTTTTCAATCGGCGAACGGGTAATTGCCACCCTTCCCGAGCGTATAAATTGTAAAACGCCGTATTCGACAAGCCCGTCAAACAGTTCCTGGGTTTCTTCCTTATGCCCCGTTTTTTCGATGACAGTATATTCGGGTGTGATTTCCAGGATGCGGGCGTTGTGCTGCCGTATAAGTGTTTCCAGCTGATTGGTTTCCATCAGGGCCTGGGTGGGCACTTTATACAAAGCAATTTCCTGGAATATCATTTCGTCGTTAGTATGGTAAAACGCTTTCAGGACTTCCACCTGCTTTTCAATTTGCTTGGTGATATTTACCACCTTGTCCTTTTCGTCATTTACCACAATGGTTAACTTCGAAATTCCTTCAATGGCTGATTCGGAAGCAGTTATGCTTTCGATATTTACTTTGCGACGGGTAAATATGATTGTGATGCGGTTCAGGAGACCGATATGGTTTTCGCTGTAAGCGGAGATTATATATTCTTGTTTCATATTTTTGGTTAATTAATTTGATTCAACCACGAATTGAAGGGCTCTTGTCATTTTTTGGTCAGAAGACGGAAGTCAGGAGACCGAAATATTTGCTGATTTAATATTACATTCATCTGATGGGAAAGAAGCAGAAGAATGGTAATTATTTTACATTGTGCTACATAGGTTAATCTAATGGCTTTTTGAGTACTTCCGACTCCCGTCTTCCGACTTCCGGCAATACAATTTCACCTTTTAAATTGGAGTAAAAACAGTCATTTATTGCCAATTATTTAACATCATCTGCGCAAAGCAGAATATCAGATACGGATGCCCCGGCAGGAACCATCGGGAAGATGTTGTCCTCCTTTTCAACCATAATTTCCAGCAGGTACGGGCCTTTGGCACTGAGCATGGTTTGTAAGGCAGTTTCAAGGTTTTCGCGTTCTTTTACTAATTGTCCGGGTATTCCGTAGGCATCGGCAACTTTCACAAAATCAGGACTAAAAATTTCGGTGAACGAATACCTTTTTTCAAAGAATAGTTCCTGCCATTGACGCACCATTCCCAGGAAACGGTTGTTCATGATCACGATTTTAACAGGCAGATTCTCCTGTGCAATGGTTCCCAGTTCCTGTATGGTCATCTGCATACCGCCATCACCGACAAAAAGCACTACTTCACGGTCATTCATTCCAAACTTGGCCCCAATAGCTGCCGGCAAACCGAACCCCATGGTTCCCAATCCGCCTGATGTAATATGACTCCGGGAAGAAGTGAATTTTGAGTACCGCGCCGCTGCCATCTGGTTTTGACCTACATCACTTACTACAATGGCTGTATTGTTTGTCAACGCAGCCACATTATTCACAATTTCGGCCATGCTCAAACCCGCATTTACAGGGTTAAGATCAGATTGAATTATTTTCTTATTTTCGATTTCCCGGGCCAGGTTGAATTCCTTTATCCAGGCAGGATGTTTCCTCTTTTTCACCAGGATTTTTAACATCCTGAGAATTCGTTTCGCATCGCCCAGCAGGGCCACATCGGTTTTTACAATTTTATTAATTTCGGCCGGATCAATCTCGATATGGATAATTTTGGCCTGCTTTGCGTATGTATTCAGGTTGCCGGTAACGCGGTCGTCGAAACGCATTCCAACAGCTATCAGCAAATCACATTCGTTGGTTTTTATATTTGGGCCATAATTGCCATGCATCCCCAACATGCCCATATTTAAAGGGTGATCTGTGTTGAGGGCCGACAATCCAAGCAGGGTCCAGGCTGCCGGGATCCCCGTTTTTTCGATAAAATGTTGCAATTCCATTTCCGCACCCGACAATATGACGCCTTGTCCGAAAAGCAGAAAAGGTTTTTTAGCGCTGTTTATCAATTCGGCTGCCTGGTTCAGTTTATCTTTATTTACCGGGAATTCAGGAATATAGCTTCTTATTTTGTGGCATTTTTCGTATTTGTATTTTAGTTTGCCAAACTGTGCATCCTTTGTAATATCAATAAGTACGGGTCCCGGGCGGCCTGAGGCTGCAATATAAAAAGCCTGGGCCAGGGTTGAAGGTATTTCATCTGGGCTTGTAATCTGGAAATTCCATTTGGTAACAGGCATCGAAATGCCTATTACATCCGACTCCTGGAAAGCATCAGAACCCAGCAAATGCGAAGCCACTTGGCCGGTAATGCAAACTAAGGGCGTCGAATCGATCATGGCATCGGCAATACCGGTTATTAGATTGGTAGCGCCAGGGCCGGAAGTTACAAGGCAAACCCCCACTTTGCCTGTGGCACGGGCATAACCCTGGGCCGCATGCACAGCACCTTGCTCATGGCGAGTTAGAATATGCCTCAAAGCATTGCGATAATCGTATAAGGCATCATACACCGGCATGATCTGCCCTCCGGGATAACCAAAAATAATTTCGGTCCCTTCTTCGATCAGCGAACGGATAACTGCTTCGCTACCTGATATTTCCACATTCTGCTGCTTCGATCTGCGGGTTTCTTTGTCTTTAGCCGTCATAATTTTATGGTTTGGTCATATTCTGATTACAAATTATTTTCAAGAGGTTCCCGCTGGAATCTATTCATGACAGTTTTGAGATTTAATTCTAGTCAATCATCCTTACTGCGCCTGTATCGGCTGACGAAACATGCATGGCATAGATTTTCAGCGAACCTGAAATATTTCTTTTCCTCAACTGAGGCGTATAAGCATTTTGATTCCTTGATTTTTCACTTATTCTGCGAAGTTTTAACTCTTCATCAGTAATCTGAAGGTTGATGGCACGGGTAGTTATGTCGATTACAATTTTGTCATTGTCTTTTATTAAAGCAATCTCGCCACCGGCAGCAGCTTCGGGCGATATATGCCCGATGGAAAGTCCCGAAGTTCCTCCCGAAAAACGCCCGTCAGTCAGCAAGGCGCAGGTTTTATCCAGTTTCAGGCTCTTTAAATACGAGGTAGGGTAAAGCATTTCCTGCATTCCCGGGCCTCCTTTGGGACCTTCGTAGCGTATAACCACAACATCACCGGGATTCACCAGGCCGTGCAAAATTCCGTTCACAGCATCTTCCTGAGATTCAAAAACCCTTGCAACCCCTTCGAAATGAAATAAGGCTGGATCAACGCCGGCAGTTTTTACAATGCAACCTTTTGTAGCGATATTTCCATAAAGAACGGCAAGTCCGCCATCGGTATGGTATGCATTTTCAATATTCCGGATACATCCGGAAATACGGTCGTCATCAAGTTTAGCATATTGAGTATTTTGCGATCCCATTACCAGGTTAAATTTATGAGCCGGAGCACTGCTGAATAAATCCATGGCTTCAGTTGAAACACCGGGACTTACAATATCAAAGGAGCGAATAGCCTGTTCAAGATTTAATCCGTCGACCCTAAAGGCAGAAACATCAATAAGCCCTGCGCGGTTCAATTCGCCTAACAACGAAATAATACCACCGGCACGATTTACATCTTCCACATGGTAGTGCGAACTGGGCGAAACCTTACACAGGCAGGGCGTTTTCCGCGATAACGAATCAATATCCTTCATAGCGAAGTCAACACCGGCTTCGTGGGCAATGGCAAGAAGGTGCAAAACTGTGTTGGTGGAACCTCCCATGGCTATATCCAGTGTCATGGCGTTTAAAAAAGCATTCCTGGAAGCAATCCGGCGCGGGAGCACAGTTTCATTCCCCTCTTCGTAATATTCGCGGGCCATTTCTACAATGCGGACTGCCGCCTGTTCAAAGAGTTTAAGCCTGTTGCGGTGCGTAGCTACAATGGTTCCGTTTCCGGGCAACGACAATCCCAAAGCCTCGGTCAGGCAGTTCATGCTATTGGCTGTAAACATGCCTGAACAGGAACCACAGGTTGGGCAGGCTGCCTGTTCTGCTTTGGCAAGATCTTCTTCGCTCACATTTTCGTCAGCACCCATTACCATAGCATCCACCAGGTCGAGTTTCCGATTGCCTAAAACACCGGCTTCCATTGGACCGCCGGAAACAAAAATGGTGGGCACATTCAGTCGCATGGCTGCCATCAGCATGCCGGGAGTAATTTTATCGCAATTGCTGATACAAATAAGCGCATCTGCTTTGTGTGCATTTACCATATACTCCACGCTATCGGCGATCAGGTCGCGCGAGGGCAGTGAATACAACATTCCATCATGGCCCATGGCTATTCCGTCATCAATGGCGATGGTGTTAAACTCGGCGGCAAAACAGCCCCGGGCTTCAATCAGTCCCTTCACATATTGTCCGATTCCATGTAAATGTGCATGACCAGGCACAAATTGTGTGAACGAATTGGCTATAGCAATAAGCGGTTTACCGAATTGTTCTTCTTTCATGCCGTTTGCACGCCATAAGCTCCTTGCTCCAGCCATTTTGCGGCCTTGGGTTGATGTGTCGCTGCGCAGTGGAATTTTCATAAATCTATTTTTGCCTGTTAAACTCTACTCTGATTCTTTATAATTGTCCCCCAATAAAACAAAAAACCCCTCTCACTTTGGGTGAGAGAGGTTTTCTGTTTTGCTATTCCAAACAACATTCCTAACTCACCAGGTGACCCTGAATGACGATAATAATGATGTTAAAAATAGTATTGAGAGTTTGGTTTGACATACAATTTCTGTTACAAAGCAGTTTTATTTGCAGCCGTAAAATTACAACCTATTTCTTTATGTACGACAATTTGTATGGTTTGCTTCTCTGTCGGGGATCATTTTATATAAATTATAATCTTTGAATGGTACTGTTTAAAATTATAACAATCAAATATACAGATATATGAATATATTTCCGGTGTCTGATATTTATTTATAATTTTTACCGTAATTCCGTTACAAAAATGCTTTTTAGCTGTTTATATTTGCACAAAACTAAGGTTACCGAAGTACACAACTATATGAAAAAACTAATTGAAGGGGCTGTTGCCTTCCGGCAAAATGATTTTGAAACGCATGAGCAATTGTTTTCGGAACTTGGAAAAGAACAGAATCCGCATACGCTTTTTATCGGCTGTTCCGATTCGCGGCTGGTACCCGGAATGATAACCACAACTATGCCGGGCGAACTTTTTATCGTAAGGAATGTTGCTAACATAGTACCCCCATACCAACGCTCTGACGAATACCTGGCCACCATTTCGGCTATCGAATTTGCGATTCAGGCTCTGGAGGTGGAGAATATTGTTGTGTGTGGCCATTCGAATTGTGGCGGTTGTGCCGCATTATACAAACCGGCAGCGTATTTTGATAAAATCCCACACACCCGGAAATGGCTTGAACTTGCACAGCCGGTAAAGGAAAAAGTGCTCAAACTGTTGCCGCAGGGCAACGATGCATCAAGGGAATGGCTCACCGAACAGATGAATGTTGTAGAACAAATTCACCACCTGCTGACGTATCCGTTTATTGCCGAAAAATATGAAAAGGGCCTGATCAGTATCACTGGCTGGTATTACATCATCGAAACGGGCGAAATATACAGCTACAATGCCGACAAGGGCTTTTTTGAACTTATCAACTGATTTATATAAGTCAAAAGTCAAAAGTCGAAGGTCAAGGGGCCGGATTCCAGTTTCCAGTTTCCAGACTCCAGTTTCCAGGCTCCAGCCTCCAGTCTCCAGAAGTTATGCTTCGACTAAAACTTTGTATTGCTCGGCGGTAAGGAGTTGCGATAGCTTTGAAGGATCAGCAATCTTAATTTTTACAATCCAGCCGGCTCCATATGGGTCTTTATTTACAAGTTCCGGTTCGCCGTCGAGGGCTTCGTTAAATTCAACTACTTCGCAATCAACGGGCATAAATAAATCAGAAACAGTTTTCACGGCTTCGATAGTTCCGAAAGTTTCACCTTCAGCGATGGTTTCGCCTACAGAATCCACATCCACAAAAACGATATCGCCTAACTGGTGTTGTGCAAAATCGGTGATACCTACCAGGCCGGTACTGCCTTCTACCTTGACCCACTCGTGATCATTGGTGTAATAAAGATTTACGGGAATATTCATTGTTCTTGGTTTTTTCGTTGTCAAAATTAAGCATTGTATATTACCTGCAACCTATAAATCTCAAAATAGAATGATTCTGAATAACGCTTAAATGCAAATTCAGACTGAATGAAATAAAATGAAACTTTTTTGGTAAGTATGAGGTGCAAATCTGGATTTTGATATATGGTTTATACCTTTATGTTCAGTATTTTACAATAAATTCCGGAAGTTTTTCAGTCAGGGAAAAACCAGCCTTTACCTAACAGACTAACACCCTAACCTGGACAAGCCAGAACCGTTCGGCTGAGCTCACGCCGAAGCCAAAAAGGAACGCAAAACACATAACATTAAATTAAAAATGAAAAAGTTAGGGGCTTGCAATACTTTAACATTTTGTGTTCTGTGTTTAATATTTTTAATTCTTTAACGAATATTATGCCAGAAAAACATCAAATTAAAAGATAACACACTAACACCCTATATCTTTCAGTATTATTGCGCTAATGTAAACCGTAGTGAAAGCCCGGCATTCGTATTTGAAGTAGGTATTTGAGCCGAAACGTGCGGTTTGCTGATCGTTTGATCATAAAACAAGCGGATATTCATCTTCTGGCTGATCATATAATCAGCTGATGCATTGATCGATATCTGCCTGGTGCCGGTCGAAATCTGGTTGTTATTTTCTTCAATCCTACGCAGTACGGTGATGTTATCGCGTATCGAAAAGTCAAGTTTAACATTCAGGTCACTTTTCAGATTCACTGTTTTACCCGTGGCCAGCGACTTTACTTTAAAAGGAACACTTTTAAACCTGTAACCTGTTCCTATGATGATTTCATTGATACGAACTTCGGTAAGCTGGTTATTGACAAAGCTCAATGCCAGGTTTCGTGATTTCTTATATTCCAGCCGGGCGATCATGCTGTTTTTCATTGTCATATCGAACCCGAGGAAGGGACCGAACTGCTCTGTAATAACAATTACATCCACACGGGTTTCGGGAATAAAATTCTTTGCATTATCCAGTGCAGCCGGAAAACCACCTACATCTACATAATTAATGTCGGAAAGAAAACCTCCAATCGAATAGGCTGAGCGATAAGCATGAGAAATATTGAACGACTGAAAATATTTTCGCAGGTATGCGATACCCTGGGTGGCGTTGTAAGTGATACGCCAGTTAGGGTATGGTATTTTTGGGAAAGCGTTGAATTTGATTTTAGCAGGATCCTTCCCTCCGTATGCCGCCATGAATGCAGCCGTAAGCACTTGTGGCTGGTTGGGACCATACCCGTTGGGGTATCCCAGAGAGTCAACGCCTACCGAATTAGGGTTATCTGCTGCCAGGCGCTGGGCAAGTGGTAACCTGTAATCGAGCATCTGTTCGAATACAGGGCTTACATTGTACTTATCATCTTTCTTAAAGGCGGAAGGCCACATGAAATACGACATGCTGAAAATACCGCGTTCCTGGGCCGACGATTCACCAAAAGTGCCGTTACTGTTAGCCTTGAAAAAGGCCTGGTGGCTGTATGAATAGGCGCGTTCGGCTGTTACATCTATCTTGAAATTCCGCACCGGCTCAACCGTTGAACGGAAAGTTATATTTTCTGCTGCCCGGGTTATATATGGATTATTCAGCAAAGTATCGTTTGAAAGCCAACCGGAAGTGGCGGCCTGGTTTTTAATATCCTTTTGGCTGCCAAAAATAAAGCCTAAACCGGGAGCATCTAAACTCCAATTGTTACCCAAAGGACCTGGCTCGGGAGTAAAACCGGGCAATATAGTGCCCTGGAGATTCGAATAGGTGAGGGTTGCATCTTTTACCATCATTAATAAACCTAAAGTATAGGTTCCGGCAATTTTCAGATATTCTTTCTTAGGTTTCTCCGTACTATCGGCTTCAGACGTTTTTCCTTTATCAGCAGCCAGCTTCGGGTCTTTGTTTTTTTCTTTATCGGTTTCACGCCCCGGCATTTTACCCGGTTGTGCAGGTGCTTTCTTCTGTAGTTCGAGACGTGCCTTTTTCAGGAACGGTACTTTGTCGTACAAAGTAGTTAAGCGGAACGAGTTGGTTAGCTGTATGTCGCGTGCATTGTCAATCGTATTTCCGAACCTTGGTTGCAGCGACCGTGGCGACGCTTCCCAACGGTATTTCACGCCAAGGCGGGCATTTACGGTAATCCAGTTCAGTACCGGTATTTTGTTGAATGGAACCGAATAGTTTATATTGGCTAGCTGATTAAAACGATTTGTAGTCCCAAAGCCTTTTATTGAGTTCCAAACGGTGTCGCGGTATGCTGCATAGTTGCTGTTTTGTTTTTCGTATCCACCGGCAGGTTCATAAATGTAACTATTGATATTGGCACTGTAATCCAATTTAAGTGACTGTGAGAAATCGTATTTCAAATCGAAAATGCGGTTCCAATCCCATTGCTTTGTATAATTAGGCTGGAGTATAATCTGAGCCCCGCTCTTGTTGCGAAGTAACCTTTTTTCGTAATCGCGGAACATATCCGTACGGAACGAAAGCAGCTTGGGGAGGTAATAAAAATTAAAATCACGCACTACCGCCAGCGATTTCGACTTTACAGATCGTGCAAATGGCCTGACATTTTTAGGATTTACCGAAAAATTATAACCAAGACCTGCCCTGTGCGATTTTTTGAAATTCTCTTCAACGTCAATGTTATGGCGGTTTATTTCGGAATAGGCATACGAAAGGTCAAAGTTTTCTATGTCCCAAAGCTGGGGTTTTTCGGTAGCACCCACTCTGTCCTTACGCACGTTCATAAAGTTCAGGTTCTGCCTTTTAATTACATCAGTCGTGAGCTGTTTCAGCGAATCCTGCTCAAATTTGCTCATGCCGTCAGCCTGATCGGCGTACAAAACATCGGGATCCAACGGGTTGTATTGAGGATTAGCTATTGTTTGCGAATAATCGTAATGAACCGGGATGCGGATGCCAGATTTCTCGGGCAGGAATTTACCAACTTCAAGGTTTGTAGCCACATCGAACTGGGAGATAGACTCTTTCTGTCTTTCGTTCACCTTTTTTTCGATACTTCCGAAACCGGCTGAACTGTAAGCACCCGAGACCATAACATTTCCAAGATCGGCCAGGTTGGTCGCGACTCTTGCATTGGCAGCCCAACCTACTTTTTCGTAGAAATCAGTAAGGCGTAATTCATTTACCCATATTTCGGCACATTTTGCCTGCCCGTCGTCGTTATTAAGTTTTTTAGGATTTCGTTTTGGATTACGGATACCGATCATCATGGCCCGCACATCGCTCATGCTTGGTGCGCCTACAATGGTAATTTTGTTTTCGCCGTCAGGAATACTGAACGGAGAGGTAATACTAATGACCGACCCTGACCGGTTTAATTCATCGTTACGGGCTTGCTTTACGTTTACAAACTTGGCCAGTTCAATATCCATAATATTTGACTCCGGCCATATTGCATTCTGGTCGGATGCTGAAGTGCGCCAGGGTGTAAATGAGAGAGGGATCTCGTATTCATAGTAATTGGAAGTAAAATCGGAACCAATCCTGACAAATGCCGTGAGGTCACCGGTTTGGAGCTCCTGATCTTCAATGCCTTTTTCGGCATGAATATACATTTTCAGGTTTTTATAATCGCGGAAATCGAAGTCTGTGGTTTTAAAGGCTCCCCTGGCATCTCCGTCTAACAGGTTGCAGATTTTCATTACCATTGCCTGTTCATTCATCTTCGTGTAATTGGTGGTAGCCGCGTTTATTTCGCGTTCAATACCCGGGGGTGATATGTATGGAACAGGAATCCTGCTCCCGTTTTCCTCGACACTAACTGCCGAAATATCAAAAGTAGTTGCGTCCTGGTTTGGATCAGGAATGTATTCGCCGGGTGTGAGCAGGCTGTTATAATATTTCCTCCATTCGCCGCGCTCCAGTTCAAGGGAGGCAAACCTGCATACTACGGCCGTATCCCAATTTTTAAAGAACATACGCATAAACCGTATTGACTTAAAATCCTGTATGCTACCTACAACCTTGTCGGGTTGCTGAACCGGTATTTTAAACTGATACCATTTTACACCTCCTTTTTTTCCATTTGCAAGTTCCACAGCAGTTGCATCATCGTCGTTTGACAGGGTCCCCGATGCATACATATCAGTAATGTAATTTTCGCCCACTTTCATGTTTTCGGGACGAAGATGTACCACATATTGAAAATACCTCTCCTGGTCGCTCAGGGTATTGTCATTATTCAAATCTTCAACATTGGGGTTGCGCTGACCAATGGAATTGCTGTTGTTACCTTCATTAACGGGGGAATTGCCGTCGGGACCGTTGAAACGCTTATACCGCTGAACTACACTGCTGTATTGACTGTTATTGTCGTAATCGTCGCCAACAAAAGAATGAAAATTGTCAGTCGAAGGGTCGTTGTTGGCGTTGATATAAGCATCGGAGGAGACGCCATAACGGGATATTATTTTGTCGATCAGCTCGTTGTAAAAGAAAGTTTGTTCCGATAATGTCTGCAATCCATCGTATCCTACATCCTGAAAGGGGCGAGTTGTGGGGTCGCTGTCGAAGGAGTTGGTAATTGCCTGTTTGGTAGGCACAATGCCCCAGATGGTTGTGTCAACATCTGCAGCAACCCCGTTGGCAGGCAAGCCGTTTTCGTACGATTTTCGACCGTCGCGGAGAATATCTTCGGAAACGTCGCCCAGGTTGAAATATAATTCGCCCCCTTTTTGGTTAGGAGATTCCGAGAACGGGTCCATCAGCCAAAAAGTGATATATTCGATATTCGCAGCGTCAAAATCGGAAGTTTCCATCTTTCGCATCATACCTCCCCAACGGGAGTATGGATCCTTGAGCGCACCTTTTTCATCAATTCCGCGCGAATACCGGTTCGGGTTAACATCGTAATTGTACGACCCGCGCTCTTCGGGGAAATAGGAAACATTAAACATGTTTATATTCAGTGGCTGGTTATATTGGTTTTCACGATTTGGGAATAACTCGTTTTCGTAAACTACACGGGTTGAGTTTTTAGAAAGTTCGTCGTTGGAAATATTCTTGGGCCGATACGTGCTCGATTTACTGTAAAATACAGTTGGGTCAATTGAGTACCAGGCAGTTTGTGCACGATTATAACCATAAGCCAGACCGGTTCCGGGAGCAGCTTCGGGAAACATAGCGTGTGTCGTTTGCCCCTGCGGTGTGCTGGCTAGTGACCAGGATGCAATATTGGTGAGGGTTATCGTTGATTTTGAGCCTTCGAAATCATCGATATAGGATGTTCCGGCTTTTCCTACAGCCCTGTTATGACCGGGGATAAATTGAGCAAATTCAGCATCTACCCGTAGTTTGGACGGGCTTTTAGTGCTTATAAAAGGTAGTTTGTCGACCAGTTTGGTGATGAAATCCGAATTTTTCTGGTAATTGATGCTCGTTCCCCAAATGGTATTGGAAATAGGTGCATCGCCATAATTTGTTTTTTGAGTTATCGGTCTTTCGTAAAGATTGAGAATAGTACCGCCAAGTAAAAGATCTTTGTTAAGCTTATAATCCACATGTGCCCCCATCAAGGTCTGGCTATAAACATTGAACATGGAATTATTTTCGAGCTGTATATTAATAGGAGTCCCCGAATTGAGAACCCCGTCGTTGATAATTTTAACCCGTCCAAGTGTATAGTCAACCGTATAATCGGAGTTTTCGACTAGCAGCACACCTCCGGCCGTAACTTTTACCGAACCCTGAGGCACATTAAGGGCGTTGAGCGAAATATCCGAACCCGACTCCGATTTGTACTGCCCCTCAAGGAGGTATTTGTTTTTATCGGGGTATTGTTGCGCCCCGGTCTTTGTCATGGTATAAAGCGAATCGTAGCAATATTTATCAGCAAAAGACTTGTCGTTGATTTTGTTGCGCAGGTAACCCCCGAAAGGTTCCAGCACCGGGAAAAATATTCTTCCGTTGTTAGCCTGAATGGAACCGCCATCGCGGGCTGCATTTTCGATAAAATCGAAGATTCCATCCGGATTTGGATTGAGCTGGGGATCCAGGTTATCTAATCCGAAAATCTGGATGAGGGGTATTCCTTTAATACCTGTCGGGCCATCAGTAAAAAAACCTGTTGGTACCGTGCTGCT
>CAIXAQ010000089.1 GCA_903917425.1 uncultured Bacteroidales bacterium | reverse complement strand
GACTTATTGTCCACTGCCTTTTAATACAGTAAGCAATGTGTAGGCCATAATTTTTATGTCCATGGCCAGCGACATGTTTTCGAGGTACAGAATATCATATTTCAGCCTTTCGATCATTTGGTCAACATTTTCGGCATAACCATATTTTACCTGCCCCCAGGAAGTTATGCCTGGTTTTACTTTCAGCAAAAGACGGTAATGAGGTGCACGTTGTGTAATCTGATCGATAAAATACTGACGTTCGGGTCTTGGACCAACAAGCGACATATCGCCTTTCAGAACGGATAAAAACTGGGGTATTTCGTCGAGACGTGTTTTACGCATCATTTTCCCGAATGAAGTCACACGATTGTCATTTTTTGACGAAAGCATGGGTGTTCCGTCTTCCGCTCCTACTATCATCGATCTGAATTTGGGAATCCTGAATATTCTGCCACTGATTCCAATGCGTTCCTGGCTGTAAAATACAGGCCCCTTTGATGACATCTTAACGCCGATAATACAAAATAAATATACCGGTGAAAGCACAACGATAGCCAGAGCAGACAACACAACATCTAAAAACCGTTTCAGGTTGAGTTGCCAGGGTGGCATAAAATCGAAGGACACCTGGATAAGCGGTGTCTGATAAATGGATGTGGTTTTCACAGAGCCCAGCACGAAATCTTGCATATCCGGAATCACTTTAATGAGTACATCAGTATCTTCTATCTCAGAAATTATCTGTTCAATGGTATTATGTTCTGATCGTTCAGTAGCAATGATCACTTCTTCAATGTTCATGGCAGTGATCAGGTGACGGAGGTTTGAGAAATGCCCCAGGTTCGGGATAAATTTCTCGAGTTGATAGCTTGGGTATTTAACAGCATGAACAAAACCGACAAATTTGTTAAATACAGCTTTTGGTTGGCTTTCAATTTCGTTGTAAATGGAAATAGCATTCCCGTTACTCCCTACTATGATGGTGTTGAAACCAATAATGCGGCGTTTGAGTTTATAAAGTATCCGGGAGGTAAGAATGAGCCTGAATGTGACCGTTATAAAAAAATGCAATAAAAACAGGGTGACAAACAACTTGTAATAGTTCTTATAGGTTTGTATTACATCGTCCAGGATAAGAGCAAAAAATATTACAATTACACCTATGATCGTGATTAACAGTGTCTGTCCCAACTCACTCATCCTGGCTTTGCGGTAAACATTATGGTACGAACCGGAAATCAGGTACAGTATAAGCCAGAAAAGAGGAATAGCAATTACGCCAAAATAGAACTTACTGTCGTTCAGCACAATATGTAAGGTATCATTCATCGCCTGCATTTCAGCCGACTTGCGCAGGAAGAAAAAAACACTCCATGCAATAGCTGCCGAAAGCAGGTCGGCAATAACAAACTTTGTAATTTGAACTCCTTTATCCATGTTCGTTGTTTAGTATCAGAAATGCAGCAGTTTTATGTTATCGAAATATATTTCAGCATTTGCCTCTTTCGTACTCTTTCTTGCTGTAAAAAACACCCTGAAACTGCTTGCAGCATTATTAGCTGACAGAGTGGGAGTAAAGTTTATATAGATTTTATTCCATACTGAACTTGGATTTATTACCAGAACCGACCGTTGGCTGGTTAGCGAACCGTTTATCATCAATCCCACAGTAAACGGGTTATTCGTTTTGTAATTTAATTCCATAAATACGGAAGAACCATCAGTTGGTAGTTTAAACGCATCATGGCTGGCACATTCAAAAACCAGGCTATCACTTAGGATTAAGACTTTAGCTGCGTACTTGTTCAATTCGTATGGAAATGCGGTGGCAAGTTCCGGCAGCAAGGTCCGTACCAGGTTTACTTCGCTGCGTGCTGTCGAATCAATAGAAAGGTTTGCTTGCTCGAAGCTCTCCTGCCAGGCAAATTTAGTCCCTTCGATGTAAGCAAATTTCATATGTCCAAAGTTTATTGCCGAATCGCGTACCAGGTTGACAGTTTTACTTATTTTCTGGTAAAAGGGATAAGGAACACGTGTTTCTTTTATTCCATTGAGCATTATGCCAGCAAAAATATCGAGTTGTGTTGAGCCGCTTTTTAATATAGGGGGATTCGACGGCAGCTCAAAGCCTCCAATTAGTTCATTATCAGCATATATCCAGGAATCTACTATTTTCTGCGAAGCGGTGCCCTGGATTGAATTTACATTTATACTTATAGTATCTATTTTAATGTAGGAAGGAATTTCGTCAGGGTTTGTTTTCGCACACCCAACTGCAAGCAATACTGCCGTTAAGCTAAGAAACCTGAATATGTATTTTAAAAGGCAGTTCATTTATATTGGTAATTTTCAATCGTGATAGCTAGTTAGTTAGAGGTAGTGATACCGGGTTCGTGCAATTTTACCGAATTCTCCACTTCGCCGAGAATCTGGTATGCAACTTTTAATGCTTTGTATCCATCCGCAATAGTGACATCCGGTATTGTATTTGTGAGTATGGCTTTTGCAAAACTTGCTAATTCGGTTTGTATGGCATTAGTTGGTTTTATCTCAGGTTTTTCAAAATGAACCTGTTTGGCCGCTTTTCCATTTCCTGGTTGCAAAACGGGTAGCAAAGGATTTATATTGCCTCCGTGTGTATCTTTAAGATAGGCGACTTCCGTTTTCTTATTCAGGAAATCGACCGAAATGTAGGCGTCGCGCTGAAAAAACCTCGCTTTACGCATCGGCATCATCGAAATCCGGCTTGCCGTGAGATTCGCGACGCATCCGTTTTCAAATTCGAGCCGTGCATTTACGATGTCGGCTGTATCAGTTACAACGGCTACGCCGCTGGCACTTATTTTCCGGATGTCAGAATGCACGGTGTGTAAAATAATATCAATATCGTGAATCATAAGATCCAGTATCACAGGCACATCGCTTCCGCGCGGGTTAAAACCGGCCAGGCGGTGAACTTCGATAAACATGGGATTGTCAATGAACGGAAGTGCTGCCACCAAAGCCGGGTTATAACGTTCAACGTGTCCTACCTGGACTTTCACATTGGCTTCATGCGCAATATCAATCAGTTTTAATGCTTCTTCGGGCGATGTAACAATAGGTTTTTCGATAAATACATGCCTGCGTTTTCGCAGGGCACTTGCAGCATGTTCAAAATGGGCGATAGTTGGCGTTACAATATCCACAACATCCACTTCGCTTATTAACTCATCTATTGATTTAAAGTTCCTGATACCGAATTCGTTAGAAACTGCTTTTGCGATCAGCGGATCGCTATCAAAAAAGCCAATCAATTCAAAATCAGTAATTTCATTTATACATTTAATGTGAATTTTACCTAAGTGGCCGGCACCAATAACTCCAATTTTCAGCATGAATCATATTTTGTGCAAAAGTAGAAAAAGGTACCCGGTAATCAGGATAACTTTACACACGGTTTATTAAGATATGTTAAAGGGTTTTGGTAAAGCAAAATGGTTGTACGGATGTAATGGAAATTCGGTAATTGTTTATAACATTCTTTGATTTTGCAAAATCGGCAGTCTCATGAGAAATAAAAGATGCAAGCGCGGGTATTGCACAATCAGTAATATAAATTTTTCAGGATATTAACATTAATCATCACCCCGCGCTTTGTCGCCCCTCGACCCTTCTGCTTCAATAGAATTGACATTTTGAACTGTTTCTAAAATGTTCCCGTTTTGTATAAGCGCACCAGGAAATAATTTCTGAAACTTATTGGTTGTAAACAGCTTCGCTTGTTTGCAAATTCTTACTTTTGCCGCACGGAACGTTTGAGATTTCTTCCTGGTTATTTATTTACAGATGTCTTGAAATTGCGACCTTACCGGATAGTAGCTAAAAATAATTATAACCGCAAAACATGAAAAATACTGCTTTTACACAAATTCATGAAGCCCTGGGTGGAAAAATGCTCCCGTTTGCAGGCTTTTATATGCCGATACAATTTTCGGGGATCAATGATGAACATGAAACAGTTCGCACCAAACTAGGCATTTTCGATGTATCGCATATGGGCGAAATATGGGTAAAAGGTCCTAAAGCACTCGACTTTATACAGTTTGTAACTACCAACGATGCATCGGTGCTGGTTGATGGCAAAGTACAATATTCGTGTTTCCCGAATGGAAAAGGAGGAATTGTGGATGATTTGCTGGTGTACCGTGTTGATGCCGAAACGTATTTGCTGGTTGTAAATGCATCGAATGTAGATAAAGACTGGGAATGGCTCCAAAGCCAGAATAAGATAGGTGCCGAATTATACAATGCTTCCGACGAAATATCGCAACTTGCCGTACAAGGTCCGCTGGCACTGAAAGCCATGCAGAAACTGACGGATACACCTATTACCGGTATGGAATATTACACCTTTAAAAAACTTGATTTTGCAGGCGTAAAGGATGTGATTTTTGCTACCACAGGATACACCGGGTCAGGCGGATGCGAAATTTATATGGCGAATGAAGATGCTGTTAAAATTTTTAATGCCGTGATGGAAGCCGGAGCCGAATACGGAATCAAACCAATAGGGCTTGCCGCGCGCGATACCTTGCGCCTCGAAATGGGCTTCTGCCTTTATGGCAACGATATCGACGATACTACTTCCCCCATCGAAGCAGGCCTTGGCTGGATCACTAAATTTACGGATTCGAAAGATTTTATAAATAAGGATATTTTCTTAAAACATAAAACGGAAGGAACTTCGCGCCGTTTGGTTGGTTTCGAAATGGTGGACAAAGGCG
>CAIXAQ010000088.1 GCA_903917425.1 uncultured Bacteroidales bacterium | reverse complement strand
TCGTCGAACAACTGATTACGAAAAGGTTAAGTTTTTAACCCAAAAACTCTGACAGGGTTCAAAACCCTGTCAGAGTTCGGGTTAAAACCTAGTCCGAATTAAAAATTTTTTATTCTTCCTTTTTCAATTCTCCTTATCTTTACCTAATCATTTTAAGGAGATGTCTTTTCGTTCAATAATCCAGTCTATTTGCAATCTTATAATCCTGCTGCTTTCTTTGGCAGGCATGGAAGGGTTTTCGCAAGGTGAAGCCAATAACTGGTTTATTGTTGGCAATGCGGCTATGACTTTTAATTTTGGCGCACCTCAAAACATTCCATGTCCAAACACATTAGGTGTGTATGGCACTGCTGTTGCTTCGGACACAGCCGGAAATCTATTGTTTTATACCAACGGCGATAAAGTTTATACTAAAACCCATCAATTGATGCAAAACGGGGATGGGCTTTTGGGAAAGTCTTATTATCAGCCCGTTATCGCTTTCAGGAAACCAGGTTCCGATCGATACTATTATATTTTTACGATAGGCAATTTTAGTTTTCCACCCAATGATGGACTGCGCTATTCGCTGGTTGATATGGAAGCTAACGATGGCGAGGGAAAAGTAATTTCAAAAAACCTTACTCTTACAGGCGGAATTGATGCCATGGATGTATTGACGGCCACTTTGCATAAAAATAACCGTGATATCTGGGTTATTACACGAAAGCAACAGCCTGATAAATACATATATGCAGCCTACCTGGTTACACCATCAGGAATATCTGATCCTGTTTATACCAACAACCTGAAAGTACAAAACTCAATGGAATTCACAATTGGTGGCATTCGGGTTTCTCCAAATGGAAAGAAATTTTTTGATTGGCAGATGAATGACCCCTTTCTGGGCGATTTTGATAACTCAACAGGTTTGTTGACTAAAATTTCTAATCCACAGCTACATGGAACAGGTTCATTTATTGCAACAGGAGGCGAATTTTCAAATGACTCAAAATATTTTTATATATGCGGCCCCCTGGCGAGTACGGCTTACGTTGTTTACCAATACGATGCAAATGCAACTGATTCACTGGCTTTTATAAATTCAGAGATAACTGTCGGTTCAGCTCACCAAACCCCAGGTTCACCTCAAGGACAATTTTTATGGATGCAGGCGGCACCGGATGGCAAGATTTATGGTATCAGGCAAGGAGTGAATACCCTTTTCACCATCAATTATCCGGATAATGCCGGTACAAGCTGCGATTTTCAAATCAATGGCTTTAACCTGGCAGGGAACGCAGGACATTCCTTGCCTCAATTTGTTACCAGTTATTTACAGCACATCTATTATTCAGGAAACTGTGCCGGAACACCAATTTCATTCACTGCAAGTTTCCAGCCTGTACCCGATAGTATCATTTGGAATTTCGGGGACGGAAGTACTTCACGTCAGCTAAACCCGACACATATTTATACGGATGGAGGAAACTATACAGTGACTGCATCAGTAGTTTATCCGGGAGGAAGATCAGGAGAAGCTCACCGGGATGTATTTATTTCCGACCTTCCGAACCCTGACCTGGGAAACGATATTACCATATGCAAAGGTACAAGCGTTCATCTTAGTCCTGGCAGTTTTGCATCCTATTTATGGGGTAACAGTACTATTGATTCGACACTTAATGCGGCAGATACGGGACTGTACTTTGTGAAGGTGACAAATGAATTTGGCTGCATTAACAGTGATACAGTGAGTGTTTCCTGGTATCAGCAACCAACAATCGACGAAACCAATCTTAACCTTGCTCCAACCACTTGCGGGGGAACAAGCGGGGCTATTACGGGACTGCAGATTAACGGGCAACCGCCTTATACCTATCAATGGGCGGCTTCGGGCACACCATTGAGCGATGCGTTGAATATTTTCCACCTTGGTGCAGGGCTATATGAACTGAGTGTGACAGACGGGAACGGATGCAGTAGTACATTAGCATCCTACGTTATCAGCGATGCCGGAAAAATATTAATCGATACGGCATCCGGAACACCGGCTTATTGCGATAACAGCGATGGAACGCTTACGATAAAAGCTATTTCGGGACTTGGAAGCATGTTAAATTATTTTATCAAAACGGGTAACGATACTCTTTCGCAATGGAGTAACGGAAAGTTTACCGGGTTGAATAATGGCACATATTATGTTTGGGTGAGCGATTCGGGTAATTGTGTTTCGGCTTTACTCACACCTGTGATTATTGAAGCTATAGGCGCACCTGCCTTTGCTTCGGTATCGGTCACTCCTGAATACTGCGGTAAACATGATGGAACCCTTACCATTGCAATGGTTCCAGGTTTTGTTCCTCAATTGCACTATTTTGTAGTTACAGGCATTGATACGCTTTCGCAATGGGGCAACCCTGTATTTAAGGCTCTGGCAGGCGGCAGCTACCATGTTTGGGTAAGCGATTCCGGCGGTTGCGTTTCGGTTTATCCGCTATCAGTAATTATTGATAAACTTACCAAACCCGTTATTGTTTCGGTTACCAGCACGCCCGAAAACTGCACAGCATCCGATGGTACAATTACTGTTGTTGCCAGCGGTAACGCGATAACCTATTCTCTTAACGGAGGGATTCCTTTGAATAACGGATATTTTACCGGGCTCGCGACAGGTGAGTATTTAGTAAAGGTAAGCAATGCGGCTGGTTGCGATACTTCATTCATGGTAGCAGTCAATTCTATTACCGGCATACGATTAACAGCCATAGCCGGCGATGGTTCCACCTGCCTTGGGAATGTTGCCGTGATGCCGTTACTTGCAAATGGTTTTATAAACGTTAGTTCATTCAACTTGCAATTAAAGTACAATAATGCGCTGGTAACCTGCCAGAACTATCTGAATGTAAATCCTGCACTTGCCGATAGTCTGCATGTTGACTTATTTCCATCAACGGGAGAATTGAAACTCAGGTGGAACGGTTTAAATCCGGTGAGCCTTCAGGATGGTTCTACACTGGCAGAATTGAGTTTTGCGTCGCTGAATTCAGGACAGGATTCCCTGAAATGGGATATAGCACCAGGTATTTGTACTTTTAAAGATAGTCTTGGGAATAGCATAAACCGCGAGTTAATACAAGGCCAGGTGCGGGTGTACAGTGTTCCGGAAGCGGAAGTACCCAAACCCATACCAGCATGCGAGGGCGGAGATGTTTTGCTTATGGCAAACTACACGGCAGGGACAGGCAATGGAACAGTAAGCTATCATTGGACAGGTCCTGGCGGTTTTACAAGTAACAATTCAGTATTTATCATCACGAATGTAAGCCCGGCATCAACAGGACAATACATGTTGAGTTTAAGCGATTCCAATCATTGCCAGAGTTACTATTATGCTGACGTTAGTGTTATTCCGCCACCCGTGTCAGGCTTCGCTTCCGATACTGTTTACTTTGATGAACAAATTCAGCTGGAGGCTGAACAAGGATATAACAAATACAGATGGAATACAGGAGACAGCACTTACTTTGTGTTGGTGAGTGCTGAAGGATGGTACAAGGTTACCATCAAAAGCGTCGAAGGTTGCACAAGCTCAGATTCGGTAATGATGCTGTCTACTTTTGCACCATTAACCATGCCTAATGCTTTTAAACCGGATGGCAAAAGTGTTAATGCCAAATTCCGGCCTGTTACAAATCCTGAAAAAATCAGTTCGTTCAGTATGTATATTTTTGACCGTTGGGGAAAACAGGTGTATTATACCAATGATGTTAAACAGGGTTGGGATGGGAACATAGACGGAAGTCCAGCGCAGATAGGTGGGTACGTATATGTTTTGAAATATGGGAATTCCGCAGGTGCTGTGCGGGAGATAAAGGGTATGGTGGTGTTGGTGAAATAATTTCGGTTTTTAACCCTGACAGGGTTTTTAACTCTGACAGGGTTTAAAACCCTGTCAGAGTTAAAAAAATATACGAATATGACTAATCTTGAACCAGGCAATTATTATCATATTTATAACCGGGGTGTTAACCGTTGTAATCTCTTCTATACAAACGAAAACTATAGGTATTTTCTTCGTTTGTACGAAAAATATATTGATCCGGTTGCTGAAACCTATGCATGGGTTTTATTGAAAAACCATTTCCATTTGCTTGTCAGGATCAAAGAAGAATCAGAGATTTCCCCAAGCACGTTGCCGGTACCGGTAAAAGCACAATCAATGGATGTGCCTCCGGCACTTAAGAAAACACATTTGTACTTCTCCGACCTTTTTAATGCCTATTCGCAAGCGATTAATAAGCAGGAAAACCGGACAGGGTCTCTTTTCCAAAGGCCTTTCAGAAGAATTCAGGTTGAAGATGCTGAGTATTTTAAACGCCTCATTGTTTATATTCATACCAATCCTGTACATCATAAATTCACAGATGACTTTAGGGATTATCCTTGGTCGTCGTATGG
>CAIXAQ010000087.1 GCA_903917425.1 uncultured Bacteroidales bacterium | reverse complement strand
TTTTTATCGATGTACTCGCCTATTTCAAGCCCGGTGCAGTCGGCAGTAACACCGCTATCGGTTTTCATGCCGATCCTGGGAGCCAACTCACGCCCTGAAGTAGTCGCGGCAAAAAGAGCTATTTCTGGTTTTCTTACCTTGATCACCTGTTCAAAAATAGATGAAAATGGCAGAACCAGGTATTCTTCGAGCTTATCATTTTCAACAAAAATAACCTCGTCCGAACCGTGTTCAATAAGCGTTTGAGCCAAATCCTTCACACTTTTACCTATAATCAAAGTCATTATTTTGGTGCCGTTTCCTAACTGCTTAGCCAAATTCATTGCTGGAGTCAACAATTCAAGCGAAGGTCTTGAAATTTTACCATTTGTTACCTCGGCCCAGGTGAGAATTCCTCTTGAACCATCCCTGAAGTCTTTATCAGGGAAATCGGGGCGATCAATATCCTTTTTGGCCAGTTTCTCTGTTTTCTCCAAAACATTGCCGCCTTTTTTAAAGTTTACAATTAGGCTATCAACCAACGAAGTTTCATTTTGGCCCCTTGACATGGTTATGGGTGGACGTTCGCTGACGATATTGACAACTTTCGCAACAATAGTCGGTGATCCGTTTATGCCAATTTTCTCGGTTCCCAATCCGATATCATCAATTCCAAAAGTCGTAATTTTTAGGGTACGGGCTTTGATGGCTCCGCTTAATGAAGGCTTGCGGGGAGGAATTCCGGTCGGAGTTAAAGAAATGACGCAAGGCATGGGTAAATTCATCATCTGGTACCCGCCTTCGATAATCCTTTTCGCAATTACGTTTCCTTTTCCATCAGATTTTACACTCTCGACAAACGTAGCCTGCGGAATTCCGATACTTTCGGCCACCTGTGAAGGGACGTGTGCCGTATCTCCATCACTGGTTTGACGTCCGGCTAAAACAATAAAGGGCTCTTTCGAATCTTTGGTGAAGCCTAAATGCTTCAGCATAGTCGAAATGGCAAGGCCTGTGGCATAGGTATCACTACCGCCTAACTTGCGATCCGATAAAAGGTATGCTTCGTCATAGCCCATCGAAACTGCCTGGCGCAGAGAAGCCTCAAACGAACCGGGACCCATGGAGCAAACGATGAGTCTGGCATCGGGATATTGTTTCCTGAGTTGTAAGCCGGCTTCAAGACCAAACTGGCAATCAATATTGATGATTGATTTTGCCTTTGTGCGGTCCATTAATCCATCATCACCCATTCGCATTTCGCTTGGGAGCGGTACTTGTTTTATTAAACTAATTATTGTCAAAGCCATTGTTGTTGTATCAGGTAATATCAAGCATTATTTTTGTGATTCTTTTCGTTTGGTTTGAAGACGGAAGACCGAAGTCGGAAGCAGATCTGATAAAATCATTTCCTCCAGGTTTTATTTAACTTCAAACAGGTAATATTCTTTTAAGCAATTTCTGATGTCTCTTTCCCTACTTCTGACTCCCGACTTCTGACTTCTGACTCCCGACTTCTGACTTCTGACTTCTGACTTCTGACTCCCGACTCCCGACTTCTGACTCCCGTTCTTACATGTTCTGAAATTCCGGACCATTGCCTCCGTTTGGCACTACCCATGTAATGCCATCACCGGGTGACTTAATGTCACAGGTTCTGCAATGCATACAATTTTCAGCATGAATTCTAAGTTCTTTCTTTCCGTCTTTGTCGGTATGAAGTTCGTACACTTCCGAGGAACAGAAAAATTGCTCAGGAGCTCCGTATTCTTCAATATTAACGGCATCAAATTGTTTTTGATTATTGATATGGAGATGCACCAGTTGTTGCTCGTCGTGATGAACTCCCGAATGGTAAATGTCGAATGCTTTATCGAATGTAAGTACCTTGTCGAACTCGAGTTTGCCCTTAAATCGTTCTTTAAAAGGCTTTGCTTTCAGTTCACTTAGTTTTGATGTTGACTTAGAGTCGGATTCTGATTTCAGTCTTCCAAAGAACCCGGCACCGCCTGTGATAAGCTGGGTTCCGAAATGCATTCCTCCCAGGATTAAACCCTTGGCAAATCCCTGCCTGAAATTACGAACAGGATACAATTCCTTGTGAATCCAGCTGTTGTTTACAAGTGTTTCATACTGGTGCAGGCTTTTCTCCGAAGTATCGTTATTAAGCAATGCATTGGCTGCCGTTTCGGCTGCCAGCATTCCGGATTTGATCGCAAGATGTATGCCTTTCAAGGCTGGCATGGCCAGCATTCCGGCACTGTCGCCAACAATCAATGCATTATCTACATACAGTTTAGGAATAGAATAATAACCTCCTTCGGGAAGGGTTTTCGCTCCATATTCAACTAACCGGCCTCCTTTTAAAATCTTCGATACAAAAGAAGTTGTTTTCCATATCTGCATAGCATCATGGGTATCGAACGAAGGATCTTTATAATCGAGGCCTACAACCAGGCCAATAGCAACTTTATTGTCGTTTAACCCATATATGAAGCCACCGCCAAATTCATCGCTGTTGAGAGGATAGCCCATGGTGTGGTATATCTGGCCGGCTGCTATGTTTCCTTCAGGAACTGACCATATTTCTTTACAGCCTAATGAATAAACCTGTTCGTTTTTACCCTCATTTAAGTTGAATTTTTTGATAAGCATTTTGGTCAGGCTGCCTCGTGTGCCTTCGGCAAAAATGGTAATCTTTGCCTCAACACTTGAGCCTGCCTGGAAATTCTCCAGTTGCTTACCATGATGATCGAGGCCTGTATCTTTGGTTTTGGCACCGCTTACTTTTCCATCTTTATAAAGAATCTCGTCAACGGCGAAACCTGTATAGATTTCCACGCCTTTTTCCTGGGCTTTAACCGCCAGGTACCTGCAAAGTTGTCCCAGGGATGCAGTATAGTTTCCAATGTTGTTCATGTATGGAACATGAAAGGGAAAAGTAATGCTTCCATTTTCAGTAAGCCATACCGTGCTATCCTTTGTTACTTTGGCATTTAAAGGAATTTCAGAGATATCCACATCAGGCAATAATTCTTTGAAAACGCCAGTTTTAATTACCGCGCCCGAAAGAATATGGCTGCCGATTGAGCTTCCTTTTTCGACCAGCAATATTCGGTGGTTCAGACCCTTTGCTTTTAACTTGTCAGCTAAATGAATGGCCGTGGCTAAGCCGGATGGACCTCCGCCGATAATTAATACATCTGTTGATACTACATCAATATTGTTCATTTGATAACCTCAGGGTTTACTGTTTCTTTTCAAGAATAGCTTAATGAAAATTATTATCAGGAAATACTTCTTTTCTTTCTAATAAGGTTCTGCGAATTCCCGGCAAAATTACACTTAAATTAGTATTAGTGTACTTAATTGCATTAAATATGTTATAAATCTTTCATTACTCTTTGCAACCTTGGATTGAATATAAAATAGTGTTTATATCTACAGAGTGGATGCCGGTCTTTAGCTGGTGAATTTATAAATGCAGGCAGCCTTGGTTCAAAAATATTGATCAGAAGGGAAGATTCGTATTACCATGCTTTTTACAATTGGGGGTTTGTTAGTAAATCCGACGTTTTCAATGCTTTTCTGCTGTTTGGAGCTATTAGCGTATGCTAAATCCGGCTTGGTCTTTTTGTGTAAATTTTTATAAACGGCTTTCCCCTTCCGGTTTTTCCCGGATAGAGTTTGTGTTGATCATCAGATTGTATGTGTGAATTATGTAACTCTTTTCTTCAATTATGTAACGCTATAGGCTTGAAACTGAATCACCTTTGCATCGTGAAAACGAATTCTCAATGTGCAGCAAGTAGCTGAAAACTAAACTAAAATTATCACAATATGAATACTACAGGAGTAATCGGTAACTGGAATGAACGAAAAGAAAAACTCAAACAGAAATTTGGATTTTTAACTGACAACGACCTTATGTTCGAGGATGGTAAAAAAGAAGAAATGCTGGGGAAGCTTCAGATCAAACTGGGAAAAACAAAGGAAGAACTGCTTAAAATAATCGGGAATCTTTAAATATCAATGACATGAAAGCAAGTATTTTAATAGTAGCCGTTCTTGCATCTCTTGCTGCAATCTCATTTACAGGTTGCAATTTCTCAATTGATCAGAAGGCCGAAACACTTGAAAAAGCGAAAGCAGATGTTGAGGTAGCCACCCGGGAACTGGAAATGGCACGGGAAGATTCCGCTGACTACGCTAATTACAAAATTGTGTCGGAAATAAAGCTCAGGGAAAATGAACTCCTGATTGCTGATATGAAAGATAAAATGAAATCGGAAAAAAGGGAATCGGTGACCAAATACGAAAAACAGCTTGACTCCCTTGATTGGCAGAATTCACGCTTACGGACGAATATGCGGATGTACAGAACAGAAGGCAGAGCCAAGTGGGAACTGTTCAAAAGGGATTTTAATATGGAAATGGATGCACTGGGAAAATCAATTTCCAGGATGGCGGAAAAGAACATGAAAAAGAACTCATAGGAATTGGAATCACTCGCTTCTTCATGCAAATGCTTGATTACTAATAAATAATGCCCATTTTATAAATACTGAGAAATCAGATTATTGATTCATTAACCCCAAATTTAAACTAATGTCATGAAAAAACTACTTTTTATTTTGGTATTTCCAGTTATAATACTGGCTACCGGTTGCAACCAAAAAAACATTGAAATTGCCAGGCTGAAGGCTCAGAACGATAGCCTCACATCTATCGGTTTTATTAAAGATTCCACGGTGATTGACTTTGTTAACGCTTTTAACGCCATTCAGTCGAACCTGGATTCGATTAAAATGAAAGAGAAAATCATCAGCAAAGCAGTTGATGGAAATGCCGAAATTAAAACCAGGTCGAAAGACCAGATCAACAGCGACATTAATCTTATATACAAGTTACAGCAGGACAACAGGGCAATGGTTGCATCGTTGCGTTCGAAACTGAATAAGTCAGGCGTACATGCAGTTGAACTGAATAAAATGGTTGATAATCTGAATCAGCAAATTGAAGAGAAAGATGGTCAGATTGCTCAACTTAAAGATGATCTTGCAAAGGTAAATGTACAGGTTACTGATTTAAATACGAAAGTGGTTGATTTGAATGCCAATGTGGATAATCTGAGTGCGCAAAACCAACAAAGGCAGCAAGTTATCGATGATAAAACCACTGAACTCAACACGGCTTATTATGTAGTCGGCACATCCTATTTCCTCGAACAAAAGAAAATAGTAACCAAAGAAGGTGGCTTTATTGGCCTGGGACGTTCAAAAGAAAAAGCTCCCGAAATGGATAAAAGCAATTTTACCCGTGTTGATATTACTAAATTTAATAAGCTGGCCGTTATGCAGAATAAGTTGACCATCTTAACTTCACATCCCAAAACTTCCTATCGTCTCACTGGTAAAAACTTATCTGACAGCCTGATTATAACCAACCCAAAAGCATTCTGGAGTTTGTCGAAGGTACTTGTAGTCAATGTTAAATAATAATTCCGCATCAATAATATTGCATTTTTAAAAAGAATCCGGCTCAAAAGGCCGGTTTTTTTGTCAGTCATGGTAATATTCCAATTGAACCCAATCATTATAAATCTTGATTTTGAGTAAGTTGTTAAAATCTATTGAAATACCTTCAAATCTTCCGTCTTTTTTTTAAAGAGGAACTTGAAGTAATAGAATGATAATGAAAGAAAAGTGGAACAAATACGGAACAAAAAAATAACCACTTGTATATCGTATTGATTTACAGGTGGTTATAAATTATTGTGGTCTCCCGGACAGGGAGAGAAATATATGATTATTGCTGTTTAATGAAGTTTTAATAACTGTGTAAATAATTGATATACAACGATTAAAATATATTAAAGATTTATAGTGTTTTGTACCATAGTTTAAAAAAGTACCGTAAATTCGCACGTAACTTTTAAAGAAGAATGTAATGAAGCACAATGTTATTTTTAAGCTTGACCTTCGCAAAGATGATGAAGGGGTATTAGTTTTAGAAAAAGTACCCATTTTTGCAAAGATATCTTTTGCAGGAGATCGACTTAATTACTTCACTGGTTTTCGTATTGATGCAAACAATTGGCAGCAGGGAAATAATAAAAAGCCTGTTAAAGGTGATCAGCAAGCAAAAAAGAATACAAAAGGGTATGAGGGCAAACGTATAGTACTATATTCTGACATCAACAAGCGTATTGAGAAGGTAGGAGCCACATTAACAACATTATTTTCTGACCTTATAACTCCACCTGAAAAGTGCGAAATTATTAGGAGGTTGGATGCAACATGTAAAAAGAATGAACAGGCAGAGGAACCCGGACCCGATCCGCTTTTATTTCTTCCAATGTTTCGACATTATATCGCAAATTCAAGATTAGCAGGATCCCGAAAAGAGTATAATTATAGTGTAGTGAAACACTGGCAGCGATTTGCCGATAAAAAAAAGATTGTACTTTCATTTGATATTATTACACCGGATTTGCTCAGGGCGTTTGAAACGTTTTTATTATCCGAAAAAGTGACTGTAAAGAAAACAAAGCAGCGAAAGCAAGCAAGGGGCGTTAATGCTTTGCATACTATTTTTGCAATGACACGTACTTTTTGGAACCATGCTACAAAGGAATTGAAAGAGAAGGGAATTATACTTTCCTACCCTTTCGATAGCTATAAAATACCGGCGGAAGTATACGGAGACCCTATTTATATCACTGTGGAGGAACGTAATAAATTATTCAATGCAATGATTAACAACAACCGATTGACCCAGGTACGAGACATATTTATATTCCAATGTTTGACAGGTGCAAGAGTAGGTGATATGAGTAAATGGACAACCGCCAACATTCAAAATAACGTGCTTAGCTATATAGCTGGGAAGACGAAAGAAAACAAACCTAAAACTTTAACCGTACCATTATCAGCAAAAGCGATTGAGATTCTAACCCGGTATAATATGCCGGATGGGCGTTTGTTGCCATTTATATCAGATCAGAAGTATAACGACTATTTAAAGGAACTCTTCGACTTTGTAGGATTGACAAGAACTGTAACAAGACAGCACCCTACGACAAGAGAGCCGGAAAATGTAAGACTTTGCGACATTGTAAGTTCACACATGGCACGGAGAACGTTTGTGGGCGGATTATTTGGAAAAGTTGATAGTTCTATTATATCGGCAATGTCAGGACATGTAGAAGGCTCAAAAGCATTTGCTCGCTATCACGGAGTAAGCGATGAACTGAAGAAAAAAGCTATTGATTTGATTGATTAGTGATAATAAAGTATTTGATTGTGAAGTTCGTTATCGAAAGTTAGCAGGCTTTTTTGTTGATAACTTCTATTTGTCAGCAATCATAGGCTCTGGGGTCGAAAAAAGTTTCCCTAATTGTAAAAAGACAATTGATCGTTTTCATGATGTCAGACTAGTTATGGGGTGGTTAATTTAGAATAACATTTATCCTGTATTACTACTCTGACAAGTGTTACAAAATTATTGTTTTGTAATTTGTAAACTATTTGTAAACAGGTTTAAAAAACATACCAAGTTATGCGGAAAATTATCTTGTGGTTGATAAGCAATTAATGCAAAACTAGTGTTAAGTTAAATA
>CAIXAQ010000086.1 GCA_903917425.1 uncultured Bacteroidales bacterium | reverse complement strand
ATTTTTTTACGGATTTAAACTCGACATAGCTATCGCTTCGTACCTGGTTTTCATTCCGTTTCTGTTTTTGACTTTTACTTCGTTTGTCAGGAATAAGTTAATCAAATATGTATTCCATGGCTATACATTTATTGCCCTATTTGCCTGTACCATAATCATTTCCGGCGATCTTTTCATGTACAGGCACTGGGGATTCCGTCTGGATGCCACACCGCTTTTTTATATGACCAATATGAAAGCGACCACTGCAAGTGTCAGCACTTTCACTTTAGCCGGGGGTATTTTAATAGTGATTTTACTGGTAACACTGCTGTATGTTAGTTATCTGAAAATTTTCGGTCCGCTGCTCAACTCGTTACAAAAGGAAAATAAAGCAGTTTATGTATTGCTGCCTTTAACACTTTTACTGGCTATTGTAATGAGAGGCGGGATTGGCATTGCAAGTTTAACAACAAGTACAGCTTATTTCTCAAAACATCAGTTTGCCAACCACGCGGCTATTAACCCTGTATGGAATGTTGGATTTTCGATTACCGAATCGGATGATCTTCACAGGAAATACATTTATTTTACCAGCCATGAGATGCAAAAGTTGTTGGCCCCTCTTCAAAGGCCGAATGAAACCGGGAAAAATCTGCTCAGGAACAATCGCCCCAATATTATTCTTTTTATAACCGAAAGCCTTACGGCTAAGGCACTTGAAGCCACGAACGGTAGACCCGGAATTATGCCTGAATTGAATAAACTGGTAAAAGAAGGTGTTCTGTTTGATCATATATACGCTGCCGGCGACCGCACCGACAGGGGGCTTGCCGCTGTTCTGGCGGGCTATCCGCCTCTCCCCGGATCTACTCCCTTGAAATATCAGAAACTCACCGAAAAGCTTGCTTTCATACCCAAAAAATTAAATGCTGTTGGTTATAGAAGTGAATTCTATTACGGTGGCACCATCGAATTTGCAAATTACCGGTCTTTTATGGTGCAGGCTGGATTTGATAAAATGGTTTCGGATATCGACTTCCCTCCTGCCGACCTTAAATCGAAATGGGGCGCATTCGATCATGTGCTTTTTAACCGTGTCCTCCAGGATTCACCCGACAATGATACCAAATTCTTTAAAACTGTGCTTACCTTAACTAGCCACGAACCATTCGAAACGCCCGTTGCTGTAGTTTTTAAAGGCAATGATGATGAAACAAAGTACCTGAATTCACTGCATTATACCGACGCATCCATAGGCAACTTTATCAAGGTCGCCAAAACCCGGAAATGGTGGGATAATACACTTATTGTAATTATTGCAGATCATGGCAACAGATTGCCGGGTAGCTCGGAGATCTGGGATAAAGAAAAATACCATATTCCTATGATTTGGCTGGGTGGGGCCTTAAACGTAAAAGATACCGTGATCAGAAGCATGGCATCGCAAACTGACCTTGCTGCCACAGTGCTTTCTCAACTTCAGATTAATACCGATGATTTTAAATTCAGCAGAAATATTTTAGCTGCCAACTATATTCCATATTCATTTTTCACCTTCAGCGGTGGATTTGGATTCCAGAAACCTGATAACCTGCTGATATATAATACAATTACAAATACATACACTGGTTCGGCACCCAATACCGACAGCATAAACGAGAAACAAGGGAAAGCCTATCTCCAGTCACTTTATATGGATTTCTACAATAAAAATAAATAAGGGAATGAAAAAGCCGGATAACCCATCTGTTTAGGTATCCGGCTTTTGTGTGGTTTCAAAAATCCGATTAAATCTGTTACTGATTTTTGTGTATAAAAATTCGAGTTTGATTCAGTAACAATCAGTGAATGAGGAGTTTATTTTATTTTATTTCAATTTGAGCAGACTCTCAGTTTTCGATTTAAAGCCTTTTGCGGAAAAATATTCACTAAGGAATTAAAAATATTAAACACAGAACACAAAATATAAAAGTATTGAAGTCTCCATACTTTTTCAATTTTAATTTAATGTTGAGTGTTTTTCAATCCTTTGTGATTTCGGTGTCATTCCATTCCTATGGTTCTGACGCGTCCGGCTTAGGATTTATCCAGTTTAACATTCACAGCATTAGGGCCTTTGGGTCCATCTACAATTTCGAAGGTTACTTTGTTGTTTTCCTTTATAGGGTCAACCAGGCCGTTAATATGGACAAATATGCTTTTCTTGGATGCTGAATCGTTAATAAATCCATAGCCTTTCGAATCGTTGAAAAAGGCTACGATTCCAAATCTTATTATTTCTCCTGCTTCGGGTTCAACGTATTTTGGTATACCTATCTGAATATCTTCGGCATTTATTGCTATTCTTTTGGTTAAATCGGGAGGCGTTGAGGAGATTCTTCCAAATTCATCAACATATGCAATCATTTCATCCATGTTATTGCCATCTCTGCCATCTTTTTTATCAAGACGTTTGGCTTCTTTTTCTTTTCTTTTTT
>CAIXAQ010000085.1 GCA_903917425.1 uncultured Bacteroidales bacterium | reverse complement strand
GTGAATTCAATCCGGTTTCTTCTTGACGTGATGTGGGGAATTCCTTCCATCGTTTATGGCGCTTTTGGATTTACCATCATGATTTATTTCGGAATGCATTCTTCCTTGTTAGCTGGTATTCTGACAGTTACCTTATTTATTATTCCTATCATGATACGCTCCATCGACGAAGTTCTTATGTCGGTGCCAAACGGGTTAATGGAAGCATCCTTCTCTTTGGGGTCAACCAAATCGGAAACATCCTATAAAGTGTTTCTCAAACAATGCATTTCGGGCGTAACTACGGCAGTATTACTTTCATTTGGAAGAGCTATCGGCGATGCGGCTTCGGTACTGTTTACCACCGGCTACACCGATCATATGCCGACTTCCTTAATGCAACCTACTGCTACGCTGCCGCTTGCAATTTTCTTTCAGATGAGTTCACCTATCGCCGAAGTGAAAGAAAGAGCGTACGCTTCAGCGTTAATTCTTACGTTTATAATACTATTTATCAGCATTATAGCACGAATAATTTCGATCAGGTACCAGAAACACAAAATAAAGATTTAGATGTCACAAAATTCGAAAATTATAATTAAAGACGTAAACCTGCATTTTGGGAAGCAACATGTGCTGAAAAATGTGACCACTAATATTCCCGAAAAACAGATTACGGTTATTTTAGGTCCTTCCGGTTGCGGAAAAACCACCCTGCTCAAAACCATGAACAGGTTGACCGATTTATATCCGAATGTGAAAATCAACGGTTCGATTCATATCGGTAACGACGATGTTTTGAACACAAAGAAAGACATCACTGAAATAAGGCGGCACATGGGATTGCTATCGCAACGGCCCTATCCTCTTCCAATGAATATCTTCAATAATGTGGCTTATGGTTTGCGTATCAGCGGCCGCAAAAGCAAAAAATTCCTGAAACCCCGTGTTCAGCATTACCTCGAAATGGCTAACCTTTGGGAAGAAGTAAAAGACCGGCTGACTGACCCCGCTTCGTCGCTCTCCATTGGTCAGCAACAACGGTTGTGCCTGGCACGGGGATTATCGGTTGATCCCGATATTATCCTGGCTGATGAGCCCACATCGGCTCTTGACCCTCTGTCGAGCGAAGCCATCGAAAACAAATTTATTGAACTGAAAAGTCAGTACACGATCGTAATGGTGACTCATAGCCTTCAACAGGCACGCCGGATAGCCGATTATGTGATTTTCATGTACTTAGGTGAAATTGTTGAGCAAGGCAAAGCCGACGAGTTTTTTAATAACCCGCAACAGGAACTTACTAAAAAATATATCAAGGGACTATTTAATTAGACTAACGCAAAATATTTTTTTCCAATTCTTTGCGATCTAATATTTGCCTTCAATATTAAAGCCACAGATCCCTGCGACCACTGTTATTTACTTGATAAACAGCAGCTCGCGGTATTTCGGTAAAGGCCATAATTCGTCATCAACCAATAGTTCAAGTTTATCAACGTGATACCTTATTTTTTCGAAAAACGGTAATACTTCCTTGTTATAGATCTCAGCCTTTTCAGTGGTATCGTCAATCTTATTGGCTTTTTTGCGTTTTTCAACCATTTCGGCTACCAACTGCCTGACAATAGAAATATGCTCCGAAATTTCTTTTATATTCTGCATCTGGCTGTTCGAAAGCTTTACAAAAGTCTTGTTATCAAGCACTTCCTTTAATCCTTTCACATTCTCAACCAGGGTATTCTGGTAACGTATCGCGGTGGGTATTATGTGATTGTGCGAAAGATCGCCGATGATACGTGATTCAATCTGGATTTTCTTGATGTAATTTTCGAGATCTATTTCATAACGGGCCAGCACTTCACGTTTCGAAAGAACCTCATGCTCTTCAAACATTCGTATCACATTCTCGTTGGTCATTATTTTCAGCGCCTCCGGTGTGGATGGAATGTTTGCCAGTCCACGGCTCAGGGCTTCTGTTACCCATTCATCGCCATAACTATTGCCTTCGAACCTGATCCGCTTCGATTCCTTAATGTACTTTCGTAGGATTTTATATATAGCATCTTCCTTTGCTACACCTTTTTCGATCAAAGCATCAACTTCGGAGCGGAAAACCCGCAATTGTTCTGCCAGGGCCAGGTTTAATGCAATCATAGGTTTAGCGCAGTTCGCCGAAGAACCTACGGCCCTGAATTCGAACTTATTGCCTGTAAATGCAAAGGGCGAGGTGCGGTTGCGATCGGTATTATCGAGGAAAATTTCAGGAATTTTAGGAATATTAAGCGAAAATTCTTCCTGGGCTCCTTCAACCAAATCAGCATTTACACTGCTTTTCTCAATTTCGTCAAGTGTTTGCGATAAACGGGATCCGATAAATACCGACATAATGGCCGGTGGAGCCTCGTGCGCCCCAAGCCGGAGATCATTACCAGCCGAAGCAATTACTGTACGGATAAGTCCTGAATGTGTATCAACGGCTTTTATAATATTAACCAGGAAAGTAAGAAAACGAAGGTTAGCCTTTGCAGTCTTGCCGGGTGAAAGCAGGTTTTCGCCTGTATTGGTCATCAGCGACCAGTTATTATGCTTACCTGATCCATTTACGCCCTGGTAAGGCTTTTCATGCAAAAGCAAGGTTAAATGATGGCGTTTTGCTACCTTTTCGAGAATATGCATCAATAACTGGTTATGATCAACCGCCATATTTGCTTCCTCAAAAACAGGCGCACACTCGTACTGGCTGGGAGCAACTTCGTTGTGACGCGTTTTTACAGGGATTCCCAACAGGTGGGCTTCATATTCAAATTCACGCATAAAATCCATCACACTTTCGGGGATGGTTCCAAAATAATGGTCGGAAAGTTGCTGATCCTTTGCTGAAGCATGACCAAAAAGCGTGCGTCCGCATAGAGCCATATCAGGCCTGGCGTGATAAATGGCCGTATCAACCAGAAAGTACTCCTGCTCCCACCCTAGCGTTGCTATTACTTTTGATATATTGCGATCGAAATACTTACAAACGGCAGTTGCTTCTACGTCAAGCGAATGTAAAGCCTTCAGCATCGGGGTTTTATAATCAAGTGCTTCGCCTGTATAGGAAATAAATATGGTAGGAATGCACAGAGTATCGTCCATAATAAAAGCGGTCGAAGTCGGATCCCAGGCAGTATATCCGCGGGCTTCGAACGTATTACGTATTCCACCGCTGGGAAAACTCGATGCATCCGGTTCCTGCTGAATTAATTCGCCGGCACCAAAATGTTCGATTGCTTTTCCTTCGGAAGTCGGTGAAAGAAATGAATCGTGTTTTTCGGCAGTTGCGCCGGTGAGCGGATGAAACCAATGTGTATAATGTGTCGCTCCTTTCGAGATAGCCCACGATTTAATGGCAGTTGCTACCTGATCGGCAATACGCCTGTCGATTTTTTCGCCTTTGGTAATTACGTTTTGTAAAAGCTGGAATGCTTCCTTCGAAAGATACTGACGCATAACAGACTGGTTAAAAGTATTTTCACCAAAATAGTCTGATACTTTTCCATGCATTTCTATCGTGCGCTTGGGGCGCGATATGGCTAATTCGAGAGCCTTAAACCTGATGTTCGACATTTGTATTTCTGTTTAAATTCTGACGGGCAAAAATACCTAAATATTTATGTGATGTAACTATTCATCCTATTAAAGTTTTACTCTTTAACAGTACTTAGAGTGCCTAGAG
>CAIXAQ010000084.1 GCA_903917425.1 uncultured Bacteroidales bacterium | reverse complement strand
CCTGGAAGTAATGAACAAAGATATATTTGTAAATATTAGAGGATTTTATCGCTTATTTTTAACCTGGGGGATTTTGATAGTTGGATTCTATGTTATATGGGGATTTGCCTATGGGACCGAATTTATTGTAAACTATTTTAAAGTTTTTGATTGAAAATATTTTTTATAAAGATGAATACTTGAGAACTATATAACATTAGATACGAAATTAGATACGAAATCCAACTATGTTGCTCCAGATGCAATGTTTATAAAATCAACGATAATGTATTATTAGGCGTGCAAGAACTTAGCCTTTCAGTGTTGTTTCGTTTCAATTAAAAAAAGAGAAATGCAAGAAAAAAGATTATTGTTCGTTTTTTCTGAAATTCAGGGGACAAAGCCGAATAGCTATAAATGAGGTGGATTTTAAAGAAAATTTTTCGGATGCATTGTTTCCATCCTGTTATACCAGTCCTCGAGCACTTCACCAATCTTCCTGTCCCTGACCTCTTTTATTTTTGAGTTCAGTTTGATTTCAGACATCCTATATTTTTCAGATAATGTTTCCACAAATTGCTGTTCGACTTTATCAAAATCTTCGTCTTTAAAAATTGCTTCAGCAAACAAAATATAGATTATATCATTTTGCAATTTATCCTCCTGCAGTATTTGTATTGCCATCTCCAGGTTCATCTGATCGATATCATTTTTGCTGATACCTAAAAAATGACTGTAATCATCGAAAAATGCCTTCTCGAGATCACTGTATTCGGAATCCGAGTAAAATATTTCATGGACTAATTTCAGAAAGGCTATTCTTTCATTTTTATGCCAAAACCTGGGAGCTGCTTTTGCAATCAGTTGGTTGAACAATGGTTCAAGTCTTTTTATCTGATTCTTCATATGAATGCTTTGAATAGGGTTTATAAATAATTTTGTCTTTGAATTGCTAGGAAAAAAGCAAAGATAGGGATTCTTCAAATGTTTTGTTTAATAGCAGGTCATTCTTATGAATTTGGATTCCTCTGAGTTTTTCATAATTTCTTCTGCTCCTTTTTGTCCGGAATTTTACACCACTCATAAACAGTGATTCGATAATGACTAGTTCAGTTATATTCAACTCAAGAGATTTTTCCCTGATTAGGGAAGAGTGGCCCATGATATAACTCAGCCTTATCTGACACTCCGGAATTCCCATGTCGACCGCACTGAAAACGCCAGCTTTAATTGCCTCATAACCATTAGAATAAATGAAATCAGTTGTGCCTAAAGGAACCTGAGATGACAGTACAACTGGCCGCGACTCGTTGATCAGGTCTTTGATGATGTTCAACAGGCAAAAATTTGTCCCTACGTCAATATTGATGTTCCCCCCACCATACCCTGCAACCACAATCCCCTTTGCATCTCCGATTTCTTGTAAATAATCGTTAGTATCTTTAAAAGGATCTGTGTAAATGATCTTTATATGTTTCTCAAATGATAAATCAACAAAGGAATCAGGGTAGTTTTCCTGGAGACATTTTTCTACTGTCAGCGAAAGCTGTATCATTCGATCGAAAGTGAGATCAGATGAGTCGATAGCGAAAACTGGTTTCTGAGATAATACCTGAAAAAAACCGGAAAATCTTCTTGAAATGTAACCCAGTACATGGTTTTGCCCGGGTATCAGAACACCTTCCGTATTGAATTCTGATTCGATTGTGCCTCCGGTTGTAACAAGATAGAGTATATCTAAAGGGGTTGGCTCATGAATCTCAACAGTATTGTCAAGGTATTTGATTTCATCCCATTCCATATGTGCAATCACATCCCCGTGAAAGCTGATATTGTCCCATTTATCAAATTTTATTAATGAATCAGAGAATGCATCCTTGCCATAATTGAAAACAGTCATTATTACCGGCGGATCAATAGTTGTAAGAAATCGCAAACTATTTTCAAGATTTTCATAAGCATCAGAAAATTCACCCAGGCTTGGCATGGGAATCTGACTACCAGTGATTACAATAGTAGCATGATTGTTTTTGATGGCATACCTTAAAAAAGCATGTGTCCAGGCCATGGTATCAGTTCCATGTGTGATTAATAATCCTATTTTCAAGTTCATTGCTTCAAAGTATGATTTAATAATTATACCTCAAAAATAGTGATTCGTAATGAAATATTATTGTAAATTCGTTAAACAATTTTATTTGAATTTGTAATTTTGCTAATACGGATG
>CAIXAQ010000083.1 GCA_903917425.1 uncultured Bacteroidales bacterium | reverse complement strand
TACACGGTACTGCCGATGATAATGTACATTACCAGAGTTTTGAGATGCTTGTGAATGAACTGATTAAAAACAACAAGATGTTCAGTATGATGTCGTACCCCATGCGTTCGCACGGAATTTATGAAAGAGAAAATACTTCGTGTCATCTGAGGGAAACCATGGAGAAATTCTGGAAATTAAATCTGCCGGCAGGTGGGAAATAATTCGAAAGTGGTGATTTTTGCTTCTGTGTAAGTGAATTTTGGGAAATCAATTGTGCTGAGTGCACTGTGCTGAGAGTGTATTATTCTGACTCCTCATGCCGGAGAAAATAGTCCATAGAAAGCACTTTGCATTATACACTCAGCACTCAGCACTCAGCACTCAGCACTCAGCACTCAGCACTCTGAAGTTGAATAAAAAAAGCCCGGCAATACTTTAAAACGGAACTTAATGTAAAAACAGCTTATGAACCCAAGCATTTTTAATGATGTCATTGGTCCGGTGATGAGAGGTCCTTCAAGCTCTCATACTGCTGCAGCCCACCGTATCGGAGCTATAATCCGGCAGGTTTGTTTGCCTGATATAGGGAAGGTGCTGGTTGAATTTGACCGGAAAGGATCACTGGCCACCACCTACGAAGGTCAGGGTTCAGCCATGGGTTTGATCAGCGGACTGCTTGGTTTGAGCATTCTTGATCCCTCCATCGTGAGATACAACGAATTGGCAAAAGAACGAGGACTGGATATCAGGTTCCTTGTTACAGATTTTGAAGCGTTGCATCCAAATACATATAAAATCCGGGTTGAAAGCGAAAACCAGGAGTTCCGGTTCATTGCTGTTTCAACCGGTGGTGGAATGATTAAAATAAATAACTTTAATGGTTTTGACGTTTCAATTTGTGGTGATTATTTTGAAACACTGGTAAGCTGTGATTCTCTGACTGACACTGAAATTCAGGCTCTTTTTCAGCTGCTGAAGGATCAGACGATCCATTCGGAAATATACCTTTATCGACAGTATGGAAATAATTACCTGGTTAATATCAAATCAAGGGAACCTTTACTGGATAAAGTGAATGAACTGCTTGCCGGTTATGATGTGAAATGGACCCGGCAGATTGATCCCGTTATGCCGATACTTTCGGGGGTAGATAGACCTTTGCCTTTCGCATCAGTGGTTGAAATGATGGCCCTGGCAGAGCAGAATAATATGGACCTGGCTGAACTTGCCATCCTATATGAAAGTGAACGTGCCGGCATTGATTCGCAGCAGGTGATTTCGCTTATGCGCGACATTGTTTTAACTATAAAAAACTCTATACGGGAAGGCTTGAACGGGACGATATATGAAGACAGGATACTGGGGCAACAAAGTCATCTGATCAGCGAGGCAGAAAAGGCAAACCGCATTTTCCGTACGCCGATGAATACGGTGATAGGCTATGTAACTGCATTAATGGAAGTTAAAAGTTCAATGGGTATTATTGTGGCAGCGCCAACGGCAGGCTCATCAGGTTTGCTTGGAGGTGCCATATTCGGGGCTGCCGAAGGATTCACCGAAGATATTGATCGAATTGCAAAAGCGTTCCTGGCTGCAGGGTTGATCGGCGTATTTATTGCCGGTAAATACACCTTTGCAGCGGAGGAAGGCGGATGCCAGGTCGAATGCGGCGCTGCATCGGGCATGGCTGCCGCCGGACTTGTTCAACTCATTGGGGGAACAACCAGGCAGGCAATCAATGCTTCATCAATGGCCTTGCAGAACATTCTCGGGCTGGTTTGCGACCCGGTAGCCGACCGGGTTGAGGTTCCCTGCCTCGGGAAGAATATTGTGGGTGCTTCGAATGCGCTCAACTCAGCCAATATGAGTATTGCCGGTTTCGACCCGGTAATTCCCCTGGATGAAGTAATCGATGCCATGAAATCGGTCGGGGATTCAATGCCATCCTCCTTA
>CAIXAQ010000082.1 GCA_903917425.1 uncultured Bacteroidales bacterium | reverse complement strand
TGCTGGATGAGCTGGAATTCCGCGCCTTCGCCCAACGCGTTTTCACCGATTTATCCTTAAATCCCGGAGGAATACAAACCTCAGTTTCAACAAAACCTTCAAATTCCAAAACAACTGCATCTACCGGGCAGGGTGACTTGTTCAGCCTGGCTGAAGTGCCTTTTGAACCCATTGAAAGTACCCTTAAAAATATTGGAAATAGCGCACACGAATACCATGCAGCAAATAGCGAAAGCACACTTGCCGAACTTATCAACGAACTGCAGAACAGCAAATCGTTTTGTTTCGACACCGAAACTACGGGGCTCGACACCCTTGTGGCTGAACTGGTTGGCATGTCGTTTGCCACCGTTCCCGGCAAAGCCTGGTATGTGCCTGTACCCGAAAACCGTGACCAAGCCAACGCACTGGTTGCCAGGTTCAAACCGGTATTCAGCAATCCCTCGATCGGGAAAACCGGGCAGAACATGAAGTTCGATATGGCTGTGCTGGGTAATTACGGTGTCGAAATAAAAGGACCTACTTTCGATACCATGCTGGCTCATTATTTAATAGAGCCGGATATGCGCCATAATATGGACTTACTGGCCCAAACCTACCTCGGGTATTCGCCGGTGAGCATCGAAACCCTGATTGGTAAAAAGGGGAAAGGTCAGACAACGATGCGCTCAGTGGCTTTGGAAGAAATTAAAGAATATGCGGCTGAAGATGCTGATATTACCCTTCAGTTGCGGAATATTCTCGAACCCAAATTAAAAGAAACGGATACCCTCAAAATTTTCAATGAAATAGAAATGCCGCTGGTACCCGTATTAGCAGGGATTGAAGCTGCAGGCGTGAAACTTGATTCGCAGGCATTGAATGAGTTTTCGAAAGAACTGCATCTCGAAATCATCAAGGTCCAGGAAGAAATCTGGAAACATGCGGGTGTCGATTTTAATATTTCGTCGCCCAAACAACTTGGCGATATCCTTTTCGACAGGCTTAAAATTGACGAAAAACCAAAGAAAACGGCCACCAAACAATACCAGACCGGCGAAGATGTATTGCAGAAACTGGTTCATAAGCATCCTATGGTTCAGCTTGTTCTTGATTTTCGGGGGCTCACCAAACTAAAATCAACCTATGTTGATGCTCTGCCTTTGCTTGTAAGCCCTGTCACCGGGCGGATTCACACAAGCTATAACCAGGCGGTTGCTGCTACCGGACGCCTCAGTTCGACCAATCCCAATTTGCAGAATATTCCCATCCGCACCGAGCGCGGCCGCGAGATCCGCAAAGCTTTTGTGCCCCGAAACGAAGATTACACCTTGCTTTCGGCCGACTATTCGCAAATTGAACTCCGTATTATTGCTTCCATGAGCCACGATGAAGCGATGAAAGAGGCTTTCCGCCAGGGACTTGATATCCATACCGCTACAGCAGCAAATATTTACGGAATTGCCATCGATAAAGTGGATCGCGACATGCGCCGCAATGCCAAATCGGTGAATTTCGGCATCGTTTATGGCATTTCCGCCTTCGGGCTAAGCGAAAATTTAGGCATTCCCCGCAAGGAGGCGGCCGAAATAATCGAACAGTATTTTGCCACTTTCCCGGGCATCAAGACATATATGGACAACACCATTGCATCGGCCAGGGAAAAAGGTTATGTAGAAACTCTCATGGGCCGCCGCCGTATTATACGCGATATCAATTCCGCCAACGGCGTGATGCGGGGATTTGCCGAACGCAATGCCATCAATGCACCGATCCAGGGATCGGCTGCCGATATGATCAAAATTGCCATGATCAATATTTACAACGAATTTTTAAAACGAGGGCTGCAAAGTCGTATGACCATGCAGGTACACGACGAATTGGTTTTCGATGTGTATAAACCTGAAGTGGATGTGGTAAAACAGTTTGTCGGCGACCTGATGCGCACGGCTTTACCGCTTGATGTCCCGGTGGAAGTTGAGATGAATACCGGAGATAACTGGCTGGCAGCGCATTAACGTAATAGCTTACCTGCAAAGAATCAAATGTATTCGGTTCTTAGAAAATCAATCAGGTTATACCATTTAATACCATTCCGATCAGTGCTGAGGAATTTGTCGAGTGATAAAACAATTTTAGGGTAGTTATCATTGATTTTTTCTAAAACCCCAAATTCACGGTCAATAGTTTTATTATCTGTAAGCAGATAGGCAACCTGTATATAAACCTGCTGATCCTTTCGGGTAGCAATAAAATCAACTTCCAGTGCATTGATTTTCCCGATACTAACTTTATACCCCCTGGTTAAAAGTTCAAGAAAGACGATATTTTCGAGGTGTCCGGAAATGTCGTTCATTTTATAGCCAAGCATACTGTGCTTTAATCCAATATCTCCCATGTAATATTTCTCATGAATTTCGAGCAGGCGTTTTCCTTTAATATCAAATCTGGCAACTTTATGGAAGATAAATGCAGCGCTAAGCATACTAAGGTAATTTTGCACAGTATCAACCGAACCTTTTACTTTTTGAGATTTAAGGAAGTCGGATATTTTTTTTGACGATGTAATATTTCCACAGTTATTAGCTGCGAATTGGGATATTCTTTCCAGTAGTATTATATCCCGCAAATTATTCCGTGCTACAACATCTTTCAATAGAATGGTACTGTAAATTGATGTTACATACTGATCAATAACTTCATCATCATATTCCATATGGTGTATGCCTGGAAATCCGCCATATTTCATAAATAGTCCAAATTCTGACTCTGCTTTTTCAGGTTCGGTAATGTTGCGGAATTTTAGAAATTCAGAGAAGGTAAGTGGATACATTTTAAATTCAACGTACCTGCCCGAGATGTATGTAGCCAGTTCTGAAGAGAGCATCCTTGAATTTGAACCTGAGATAAACAAGTCTGCCAAGTCGTCGGATAGAAAGCCTGATATTGCTTTTTCCCAGCTTTCAATTTCCTGCACTTCGTCAATAAATAAGTACTTTTTGCCAGTAACATTCCCGAAATGTTCGATTACATATGTTGCCAGTTGTTGGTAGGTTTTAAGTCGATCGAATTCAAGTGAGTCTTTATTTATCAGAAGAATATTTTCAGGACTTACTCCTTTTTCAACTATTGAGTTGACGATAAGTTTTAGAAATGTGCTTTTCCCACACCGACGAATTCCTGTAATTACTTTTATTACAGGCTTATCGATAAACGGTTTTATTCGTTCCAGATATCTTTCCCTTTGTATCATATTAACCAGGTTATAATTGTAATTATACAAAGATATGGTAATAGTTACGATTATAGTCTAAATTTATTCTTTATTTTTCAACTTAAAGTGTTTCTGTTGTCAATACTTTTTGGGTACTGTAAAGCAGATTGCCGGCGACCTGATGCACTCGGCTTTACCGCTTGATGTCCCGGTGGAAGTGGAGATGAACACCGGAGATAACTGACTGGCAGCGCATTGAGGAAATCAACGATAAATATTTGTATTATTTTGAGAAAATTGTATCAAATTGAAAAACAATTGCTAATTTTGGAATAAATACAATTTTTATGAATACTTCCCAGATTTTCATTGTCGATGATGATGCTTGGTATGCTGATTTACTGGAATACAATATTAAAATGAATCCTGATTATGAAGTTGAGAAGTTCTCGAATGCCGAAGACTGTTTGTTGAACCTTTACAAACAGCCCATGGCCATCACGCTCGATTACTCCATGCCCGGCTTATCCGGCCAGGAAGCATTGGCCAAGATTAACAAAGCCAATCCATCGATACCCGTGATTATAATTTCAGGACAGGAAGACATTACTACGGCTATTGATCTGTTAAAAGAAGGCGCCTATGAATATATAGTTAAAAATGAGGATGCACCTAAAAGATTATGGCGCGCTTTGACTAATATTCAGGAAAACTTCCAGCTAAAGCAGGAAAATGAGAAACTTAAAGAAGCCGTTACCGAAAAATATTCATTTTCTAACCTTATTATAGGGCAGTCACCTCAACTCAAATCGGTTTTTGCACTCATGCAGAAAGCATTGAACAACAATATCACTGTTTCTGTTTTTGGCGAAACCGGTACAGGTAAAGATTTGGTGGCTAAAGCATTGCATTATAACTCGTCGCGCGAAAAAAATCCTTTTGTTGCCATTAATGTAAGTGCTATTCCGGCCGATTTGATTGAAAGTGAATTATTCGGGCACGAAAAAGGGTCCTTTACCGGAGCCGTTGCCCAGCGAATCGGCAAATTTGAAGAAGCCAATAAAGGAACTCTCTTCCTGGACGAAATATCCGAAATGGATTTGAATATGCAGAGCAAAATGCTCCGGGTATTGCAGGAAAGAGAAATTATCAGGGTTGGTTCGAACAAACAGGTGAAAATTGACGTCCGTATTATTACCGCTTCCAATAAAGATTTAGCGGCTATGGTAAAGGAAGGCTCGTTTCGCATGGATTTGTACTACAGGCTTATGGGCCTGCCGATCAACCTGCCGCCGCTGCGTGACAGGGGTAGCGACATATTGCTGCTTGCAAACTATTTTGTGAAATTATTCTGCAAGGATAACAATATGCCGTTAAAATCACTTTCGACAGATGCGCAGAAAAAAATTATATCTTATCGCTTTCCAGGAAACATCAGGGAACTGAAATCAATAATCGAATTATCGATAATACTCTCGGATGGTAAAGTCATTACGCCTGATGATATACAAATACAGTCCATGATGGATAGTGATAATTTCCTGGAAAAAGAACTCACCCTGGAAGAGTATAATGTTAAGATACTGGAACATTTTCTGACGGTTTACAATAAAAACGCAATACTGGTTGCCAATAAACTCGACATTAGTAAGGCTACTGTCTACCGCATGATCAGCAAATACAACCTGTAAATTGCGCACCTGTTTTTCGCATCAAATTATAAAAATGGCATTACTTCTCCTGTCTGCAAAACCGCTTGTGGTTGGTGCAGTATTACTTTCGCATACAGAGTATATTAATAATCGTATTATTAGTCATTCTTAACACTACATTCATCCTTATGCATGCCTACACTATGGATTTTGCAGCCTCTTGTTTGATTGTAATCGTGTTACCGATTGAATAATTTACTCAATAGTGTTCTCAAATGGAATTAAAAAGCAATCCCGAAAGCTGCTTGCTCGAAATCGCAGTTTCAATCGGCACTGGCATTGGCACAGATTTTTCGGATCAGGTACTTCCGCTTTTTATTGAAAAATTATCTTGTAAGGAAGCATTGATTGTGAACTGTAATGACCAAGTTGCCAGGTTGGTTGCAGTTAATAAATTGCCTTTAAACAGGCAGTATTTGTTGATTCAACAGTCAAAGGATTTACATAAAGGTTTCCCTCTTAATGAACTATTCATAACAGTCAGACTTGAGAACTGCGATTACACTGCTTATCGGTTAGCCGATTTCGGCCTGCTTTTTCTTTGCTATCAGGATGTTCCTTCGTCCGAGTTTACCCGGAAGTTACAACCGGTTTTAAACCAATTGGCACATTCCCTTATAATCTCTGAAAAACTTACCCGGCTTACAGCCGAGAATGCCGAATCCCTTCGTAAAAGCGCGTTGCTCCATGCTATTATCGAAAATATCCCCGACCCGGTTTATGTGAAAGATTTGGAAGGCAGGAAAATATTACTCAACCAGGCAGAAGCTGATATTCTGGGTGTTGCTGATTTCAGAGACTGCGTCGGCAAAAAAGATTCCGATTTTTATCCTCAAGAAGTGGCCCTCAAAACAAATATGGAGGATAGGATGATCATCGAAACCGGCAACCCTGTAATACATAAGGATGGAATTCTGACAACCCTCAGCGGACAAAAAATATGGATTCAGGGTACAAAAATTCCGTTTCTCGA
>CAIXAQ010000081.1 GCA_903917425.1 uncultured Bacteroidales bacterium | reverse complement strand
TATACTGGTCAAAGTTAGGGTTTCTTAGCTAAAAAATACCAGGATATATTAATCCCCAGTAATTACTTGTGTGCAAAATGCGGGAAAAAGTATCTTATATTTGTTTGCAATTATCAAGCGGGGTGAATCAATAAGTATGATCGATGAAAAACAAAAAAAATCTATTTATAAGCCTTATATGCATATTCCTGGGTTTTATCTCCATCCATCACAAAGCATTCTCCCAGGAGAGGTACCTGATTGTTCTTGACATTCAGGAATTTACTAAAAAAGATACGCAATTGGATAGTTCGGTAATGGAAATGATACAGAACGTAAATTCCGTGATCAGCCATTTCAGTTCTGAAAAAGTGATCTATATTAAAGCAGCGGGAAAGGCGTTGAGTATAACTTTAAAAGGATTTTCGGTAGATACTTTACCCGCTCCCGGATTTGACAGAACACTTAGTGTTGTAAGTGATAATATATTCCTGAAAATAGAAGGAGATGCTTTTACCTCGGCAGAATTAATACAATTTCTTGAGAGTAGAAAAGCCAGGGAGATTTTATTGGTTGGCCTTATGGCAGAAAAATGTATTTATGATACTGCCTTAGGCGGGAAAGAAAGAGGCTATAACATTACAATTGTTTCGGAAGGTATTGTCGGGATGTCGCCAACGAAAAAAGACAAAGCCATCCGAAAGATGAAAGATAAAGGAATTAAATTCATTCCGGTTACCGAAATAACCAAAGCGCCATAGCGCGATTTAGGCTATCAAGGCTTCTGCCGCGAAAACGGGATCTTAATTTAGCCTGATTCTGATTATTGGAGGTACTCGATTACTTCTTCACTAAACATTAAGTTGATAAACCTCAGATTTACAGGAGTGGAAAAATCTTTAAGATATAATCGGATGAACTTTGGGTTAGAGGAGAGGTTTGGCTCTCCATACGAAGCAGAATAATCAGTTAATGGAATACGGAAATGATAAAATTTAGTCTTTGACACTCTGCCATTTTCAAGTTGAGAATAATTCTCTATCTCAGTATCAAAAATGCCAACAATAAAATTTGCATCGTTTACAAACGACCCTTTATTAATGCTGATCTTATATTCAAAATAATTATTCAATGTATCAAGCATGCCGTTGTTATTAATATCTTCGGTATCAGGAGAATGCTTATAAACAACTCCGGTGCCAGGTGTTGCCTCACAGGAATTTTGTTCTTCATTGTTGAAGTTTTTATACCTGTCGCGAATTTTATAATTTAACTGGTCATAATCATCTCCAAGGTAAGAATGATAGTTATCATTAGCCGGGTCTTTATAAACCGATGCATAAAACGTTGGGTTGCAGATCGAATGTATTTCATCCAGATAAGAAGAAAAGTGAGCTGTTTCGCCAGTAGTTGCAAGTTCATCCAATCCGGTGTCAAAATATTGGGGATTACCGTAAGGGAATGAATTAGAGTTTAAAACAGGTTTGACTAGTCCCCAGGCTGTAGCTGTTGTTGAACCTGCTTCAGTATTTTCAGCCGACAAAAACCCGTCTTTCAAAACATCTTCACTGATATCGCCAATATCAAAGTATAGTTCACCTTGCGCATCAGGATAGGTCGTAAAAGGATCTATGAGCCAAAAATCGAGGTAGTTGGTTTTAAATCCGGTAATTTCAAGTTTCCTCGTAATTCCGGCCCAGCGGGTAGAAGGTTCGTTCAATTTACCCTCATTTCCGATTCCGGCTGAATATGCTGATGCCTGAGTATCATAATTCCAGGAACCTCTTTCTGCGGGATAGTAGTCCAGATTAAATACATTCAGAACTTTCGGAGCTTCATACGGGCTTGCCATTTTGGGGAACAGCTCCTCTTCATAAATTATCCTGCAACCATCTTCCGACATATCGTCGTGTGATAGATTAGGTGGCCTTAAGTTCACGATTCTATAATTATAAAATATTGCAGGATCAATATTGTACCAACTGAGTTTAGCCCGGTTAAACCCGCATGCAATATTGTTGTTCAGATGTGATTCGGGGAACCGGAGAGGGACGGAGGCTAAATTCCACGAAAGCATATTTACCAGGCTGGCCTCATCGGGCTTGGAATCATTTACTACAGTATCCTTTTTGCAGGCGATCACTGTAAAAAGAGCGGATATTGATATAGTCTTTAAAAGATATTTCATCTGTTATTTTTTGTTTTTTAGGGGTCAGATGGAATACGCCAGATTGATCATAATATCATCTTCGGTTGGTGATTTATTCCAATCATGGCTATTTTATATTTAAAATTTTATTGGCTGAAGGTACAAAACTTTCCTGAATAATGTATAGCTAGTCTACTGATTTATTTCTGATTTTGAATCTTGTTCACAGTAGTGCCGGGGACTACATCGGTGAAAAAGGATTGCTTATAAATATAATCGTTGTGGATTTGTAACACCACGTGAAAAGGATTCGCACGGCAGCGGTGTTATTGAGAAAACATAATAAAGTGTTGGTTAACTTAAGCAAACACGAAATATCTGCGAGATC
>CAIXAQ010000080.1 GCA_903917425.1 uncultured Bacteroidales bacterium | reverse complement strand
TCGGCCATAACTATCTTTCTACAACGTGAATATCATCATGAAAATCTTTGCGAAGCGGGTGTCCCCAGGTATCGTCGAGGAAATAACGGCGAAGATTTGGATGATTGTTAAATCTAACTCCCAGCAAATCATAGATTTCGCATTCGTGGAATTCAGCAGTTGGCCAGATATCCGAAACGGTATCCAATGTTGCTGTTTCCCTGTTTTCGGTATTGGCTTTTACAACAATGAAGTGCCTGTGTGTGGTCGATTCAAGATGGTAAACTACCTGTATAAATGTCGGGTAATCAACTCCGGTTTCGCAAACCAGGTAATCGAATGCCAGGCTGCTGTCGGATTTGAGGTTTTGCATAAACGCATGCAGTTTGTCGTGGACAACAGTAATTTCAGGATACTGGCTGCCTTGTTTCACGACTGCATCCGGGTTTGCAGATGTTAGCTGTTCTATAAGTTGTTCGTTTGTCATGGCCTGAATATTTTCGGACAGGGCTAAGTTCGCTTGGTCGTTCCTCCTCGCGATACTGTGCCCTTTTTCCTATTTCTTGATCTGCTTCTTGAAGTTTTTCTCGCGCTTGATTTTTTTCTGCAACTGCAGGAAAGCATACAAAAGTGCTTCGGGACGTGGTGGACAGCCTGGTACATATATATCAACCGGAATCACGTGGTCGGCGCCTTTTACAATAGAATAGGAATTGTAATAGAAAGGTCCGCCGGATACCGCGCAGGCTCCCATGGCGATTACATATTTCGGATCGGCAATCTGATCGTACAACCGTTTTAAAACAGGAGCCATTTTATAATTGATGGATCCCGAAATAATGATCATATCAGCCTGGCGCGGAGTAGCACGGGCAACTTCGTAACCGAAGCGAGCCATATCGTGCCTTGAAGCACCTACAGCCATAAACTCAATGGCGCAGCAGCGTGTACCGAAAGTCAGGGGCCAGACTGAATTAGACCTTGCCCAGTTAACAAGTGTATCAAGCTGTGTGAGTATTATGCTGCCTCCCTCGTATGAATCCAGAATCGGGAAGTCGTTTTTCTCAAATTCTTTTTTTGATGTTATTCCCATTTCAATGCGTGTTTTTTCCAGCCATATAAAAGGCCAAGACCTAAAATGAAGAAAAAGATAAGTATTTCAACGTAGCCTGTCATGCCTGCGTGTTTCATTACCACTGCCCAAGGGAAAACAAAAACGGTTTCCACATCGAAAATCAGGAAGATAATTGCGAACAGGTAATAGCCTACAGTGTATTGTAACCAGGAACCTCCGATGGTTTCAATACCACATTCGTAAGGCTCAAATTTAGCTGGGTTATAGGATGTTGGCGGCACAAAACTGGAGAAAAGCATGGCTCCTCCCACAAGCACCACTGCAACAATAAAGAAAAGCACTAAAGCACTGCTATCCATGTTTTAACTTTTTTTGTGACGGTTCGAAGGGCGCAAAAGTATTCAATTGTATTATTATATATGTTAAAAATTTGATGTCATCTTTAATTTAGAATTACTCTAAATTAAACAGGCTTGGTGCAAATCAACTATTTAAATGTTAAGTACTTGAATATCTGAATAGAAACCATTATAAATATAGTATATCTGGTAAGAATTATTTCGCTAATTTTGCTGTTTAATCCCTAATAAAGTTATCAACCATGCAAAAGTTAATATCAATTCTATTTGTTGCCATTTTGCTGGCAACTTCATCCGTTTTCGCACAGAAAAAAACTGAGGTGATAAAAATCAAGACATCAGCCCAGTGCGAAATGTGTAAAACCCGCATCGAAACTGCCATGGCTTATGAAAAGGGAATTGTGAGTTCCGACCTGAGCCTGGTGGACAAGGTGCTTACCGTTACATACAAACCAAATAAAACCACTCCTGATAAAATACGCAAGGCGTTGAATGCGGTTGGCTATGATGCCGATGATACACAGGCTGATCCAAAAGCTTATGCAGCATTATCGCCCTGTTGCAAAAAACCGGATGATCCTGATCATATATCACATTGATAAACAGCTTACTTCAGAAACCTATACTTGAAATAGAATGTCCTGTTTCAAGTCGCTTAACTTTTGAATAGTAACCAAAGACTAACTGTGTTGAATGACTACACGCCCGGTTACTTCTCCCTTCAAAATCTTAGCAATATATAAATGAATCTCTTCAAGACCAACAACTTCAACATGGACTGATCCAAAATCCGGTCTCCATTCACCTGCAAGTTTATTCCATAGTAATGCCCTTAAAAGCATCGGTGTGGTTGCCGAATTAACACCCAACAGGTTAACACCGTTTAAAATAAAAGGGAAAACACTGGTATTGAGCAAAGGGGAAGCTACATTTCCGCAACATGCTACATTTCCGTGTGTTGTAAGCGATTTCAGAATGGTTGCCAGCGTATTTCCACCAACAGTATCAATAGCTCCGGCCCATTGTGCCCGTAACAGCATTCTACCCGATTGATCATCCACATCTGCGCGACCTACCACTTTTTTTGCACCCAGATTAAAAAGGTAACCTGTCTTCTCATTTTTACCAGTCGATGCAACAACTTCGAAACCCAGTTTTGAAGCAATCGCTACCGAAAGACTTCCCACACCGCCTGTGGCCCCGCTTACCAGCAAAGGACCATCTTCCGGTTTCTGACCACAGCGCAACAAATGATGAATTGCCAAAGCTGCCGTAAATCCTGCAGTTCCTAATATCATACTCTCTTTCTGGCTCATTCCTTCCGGCAATGGAACAACCCATTCCGCCGGTACGTTTATATATTCGCCAAAACCTCCCATAGTATTCATTCCCAGGTCGTAACCGGTAACAATTACTTGTTCACCAGGTTGAAATTTATCAGAATTACTTTCGACAATTGTTCCAGCAGCATCAATGCCAGGTGTGTGCGGATATTTACGGGTTACACCCTTGTTTCCGCTTGCAGATAGAGCGTCCTTGTAATTCAGGGACGAAAAGGCAACTTTAATGAGAACGCCGTTTTGCGGGAGATCATCGGTGGGTCGTTGTGCGATTTGACCTTTAAAGGAACCGTTGGATTCTTCTGAAACCCAATACGCGTTGAATTGAATGTTTTTCATTTGAGGATATATATTTATCTAACCTGGACAAGCCAGAACCAAAAACGAACTCAAAACACACAACATTAAATTAAGATTGAAAAAGTAAAAGGGCTTACAATACTTTTACATTTTAAGTTCTATATTTAATGTTCTGTAACTATTCACCCCATTTAAGCCACAGATCCACAGATTATTAGCTATGAGCATTGTAATTATAAAGTAATAATCTCACTGATTTATAGTTTTTCAACTGCTAAAGGCAGTTGAAAAATTTCATTAAATCTGTGAATCTGTGGCATTTATGCACTTGATTTTTTTTAATTAGGGGCTGAATAGTTACAATGTCCTTAATCACTTAACGAATATTATACCTGAAAGAACAACAAATTAAAAGCCAGGACACTAAAGTTCTTCCATGGCTTTGAGATTTGGAATGCAGGCTTTCGTTATGGAATTTTGTCCCCATCGCAGTATTAAAGTAACAGGAAGGCGCCGGTTCCAATATTTTTTGTACCTTCACTCAATTATTTTCCGCTTAAAAACCAATTCCTGTCATCTCGGTCTTACTATTAAAAAAAGCCAACGAACGCCTCATTTCATCCACTTATTAATGATGAACCCAGATCCACAACAAAGACTGCTTTTTGCACCCTTTGGATACGCATTTCTGCAAATCATAGCTGATGCCAAAGGCAGGACTATTGATTATATATTTTTGGATGCAAATAAAGAGTTCGAGAAAATCACAGGTTTGAGAACGGATGTTATTCTGAATAGAAGGTATTCCGAAATAGTGACTGATCCGCAGTCAGGAAGCCTCGACTTATCCAGGCTTTACGAAAAAACTGATCATTTGGCTACCGATCCTTTTTTTGAATGCTATTCGCAGCCATTAAGCAAGTGGTATAAAGTTGAATATTTTCAGGCAGAAACCGGGTTTTGCACCCTCGTTTTTTCGGACATCGACGATCAAAAAAAAAATAAGGAAGAGTTGGAGGAATTAGCCCTGGTAGCGGCTAAAACTACGGACGTAATTGTGATTACCGATTTTGATGGAAATATATCATGGGTTAACAAGGCGTTCGAAATCCTGACCGAATATACCCTGGAAGAAGTAAAAGGCTCAAAACCGGGAAAGTTTTTACAAGGAAAAGATACAGATCCCGAAACGCGTAAATTACTTGCTGATGCCATTGCTGCAAACCAAAGCATACACGTCGAAATTTTAAACTACTCCAAATCAGGGCGTGCCTATTGGTTGGATCTGCAAATTGACCCGGTAGTTGGCGATAACGGGGCTATTGGAAAGTTTATAGCTATTGAAAGGGAAATTACTGACAGGAAAATAGTAGAGGAATCGCTAAAACTGGCGCTTATTAAGCAAAAAGTGCTGAACGAATTATTCGAAGCCAGCACACAAATCAAGAATTTTGATGATTTTTTGCAGAAAATGCTTGATGTTCTGTTGAATATTCCGTTTCTCAATATTCTTCCCAAAATTGGAATTTTTACGCTTGCCGATGAAAAAACTCTTTTACTGAAAGCGCATCGGAACCTTTCGCCCGCGATACAAAAATCCTGCCATCACGTTCCCTTTGGTAAATGCCTTTGCGGAATTGCTGCCGCAACAACTAAAATACAATATGCTGCATGCCTCGATCACAAACATGAAATCATGTACGAAGGCATTTCGCAACACGGGCATTACAACATACCGGTTGTTTCTCAAAACGAAGTTCTGGGTGTAATTGTAGTGTATCTTCCCGAAGGGCATTTGGAACAACCGGAAGAAAAGACATTTCTTGGTGCTGCAGCCGATATACTGGCCGCCAAAATTAAAAATGTGAACATCGAAGAAAGCCTCGTGCGGAACGAAATGAAATACCGCAATATCTTCGAAAATGTTCAGGATGTTTTCTACCAAACGGATATTGCCGGAATAGTTACCGAGATAAGCCCTTCCATTCAGCGGTATTCAGGTTATTCAGTCGAAGAGATAATTGGAAGCCCGATCGCTAAGTTTTACCATGATCCCGGCGACCGTATCAGGCTTATGGAAGCCCTGATGCAAAAGAAGGAGGTAGTCGATTTCGAAATACATTTGCAAACCAAGGACGACAGGGTGGTTTATACTTCCGTTAACTGTCATTTGCTTTTTGGTGCTGACAACCAGGTTGTTGGTGTTGAAGGATCACTTAGAGACATCTCGGAACGAATAAGAACAGACCAGATCAATAAAATCCAGTTCAAGATTGCTACTGCTGTGCTTTCGACCAAAGACCTGAGTGAATTTATCGAACTGATTCGGGCTGAACTAAACAAATATATTGATGCCACAAACTTTTTCGTAGCACTGTACAATGAAAAGAAGGACACCCTTTCATCTCCTTTTTTCAAAGATAAATTTGATGCGTTAAAAGAATGGCCGGCCGATAAATCGCTCACAGGGCTGGTGGTGCACGAAAACCGCGCAATTCTGCTTAAGGAAAAAGATGTTGAAGAACTTGAACAGCAAGGCAAGATCAAGCGTCTTGGCGGGCATTCGGTTTGCTGGCTGGGCGTTCCCCTGCGATCCGAAGGAAAAGCCATAGGTGCATTTGTAGTGCAAAGCTATAACGATGCGAATGCTTACAGCGAAAGCGACATGGAGCTTTTAGAGTTTGTTTCAAATCAAATCAGCATTGCATTGCAACGAAAACAGGACGAAGATGAAATTGCATTATTGAGTAAATCTATTTCGCAAAGCCCTGTTAGTGTTGTTATTACAGACCTGTCGGGTGTTATTGAATATGTAAACCCTAAATTTACCCAGGTCACGGGATATTCTTCCGAGGAAGCTATCGGACAAAAATCCAATATTTTAAAATCAGGCTCACAGTCAGCCGAGGTCTACCAGGATCTCTGGAATTCCATTCAAACCGGAAAGCAATGGACAGGTGAACTTCATAACAAAAAGAAGAACGGGGAGCTATTCTGGGAATTTGTGTCCATTTCGCCTATTGTTGACAGCACAGGAAAAGTGAACCATTATGTAGCTGTGAAGGAAGATATTACCGAACGCAAGCTGGCAGAAGATAAAATGAGAGGACTTACAAGCCGGCTTACAACCCTGATAGCTAACCTTCCGAGTGGCATACTGCTGGAAACACCTCAACGAAAGATACAACAGACAAACCATAAATTCTGCGAACTGTTTGGTGTTGCAGCATCGCCCGAAACCCTGGTAGGATATGATTGCAGGGAAGCTTCGGAACAAGCGAAGTATTTGTTTGTTGATCCTGAGGCATTTAACAAAAGAGTTGATGATATTTTATCCAATAAAAAACCGGTACTAAACGAAGAATTGTTGCTGCTTGACGGAAGAGTGTTTCAAAGAGATTTTGTACCAATACCTACAGCCGGTGAAGAGTTCGAAAATTTATGGCACTACCGCGACATAACACACCAGAAAAAAGCTGAACAAGATTTGCAAAAACAAGCCTCTTTGCAAAGAATATTGATGGATATTTCATCCAAATATATAAACATGCCTGTAGTTCAGATAGAAACGGAAATTATGGCCTCCCTGATGGAACTGGCCAATTTTGTTGATGCCGACAGGGCTCATGTTTTCAGCTACGACTGGGAAAACAATACCGGCTCAAGTACCCACGAATGGCTGCGTGAAGGTTTTGTATCGCATAAAAACGAACTCCAGGATGTTGATCTGGCTAAATTCCCGCTTTGGGTCGAAATGCATGCTAAAGGCCATACTGTTAATATTCCCGACACCAGGTCTCCTCTTGCCGACGAATATATGCATGCCCTTTTAGCAAATCCCGATGTTAAAAGTCTCATTGCAATTCCTATGATGGTTAATGGACAGTGTGTTGGGTTTGTAAGTTTCGATTCGGTTACCCATCAGCATACATACACCGAAGCAGAAGAAATTCTCTTGTCCGTTTTCTCCGAAATGCTGGTCAATGTGAGGCACCGGGCTAATTTGGAAAAAAACCTGATCGGCGAGAAACAAAATGCAGATAAAG
>CAIXAQ010000079.1 GCA_903917425.1 uncultured Bacteroidales bacterium | reverse complement strand
GAACGCAAAACACATAACATTAAATTAAAAATGAAAAAGTTAGGGGCTTGCAATACTTTTACATTTTAAGTTCTATATTTAATGTTCTGTAACTATTCGCCCCATTTAAGCCACAGATTCACAGATTATTAGCTATGAGCATTGTAATTATAAAGCAATAATTTCACTGATTTATAATTTTTCAACTGCTAAAGGCAGTTGAAAAAATCAATTAAATCTGTGAATCTGTGGCATTTATACACTTGATTTTTTTTAATTAGGGGCTGAATAATTACAATGTTCTTAATTACTTAACGAATATTATGCCAGAAAAAACATCAAATTAAAAGTTAAGACACTAAGACCTAAATCCTAACCCCAAACCCCTAAAAGAAAATGCTTCCTTTCAACCTAACCATACTCGGCAGCAGTTCCGCAACTCCTACATCCGAGCGCAATCCAACGGCTCAGTTACTTTGCCACAGCGAAAAGTTGTTTCTGATTGATTGTGGCGAAGGCACCCAGGTTTCGCTCAGGAGAATGCATATCCATTTTCAAAGGATCAGACATATTTTTATAAGTCATTTACATGGAGACCATTTTTATGGACTTATCGGGTTAATTTCGTCGATGCACTTGCTTGGCCGTAACAAACCCTTACACATTTATGGACCACCGATGCTCAAACAAATACTTGATTTACAATTGGATGCTTCGCTAACCACCTTAATTTACCCTCTCGAATTCCATCCAACGCAAGCCGATAAGCAGGAAGTTCTTTTTGAAGATGAGGAGATTACAGTCAGCAGTTTCCCGATGTTGCACAGGATTCCTAATACTGGTTTCCTTTTCCGGGAGAAGCCTTATGAGCGCAAAATACGAAAAGACATTATCAGTATACTTGGAATCCCCGTTCACTTAATACCAAAGATCAAAGCCGGGGCCGATTTTATTGCTGCCGACGGAACAATACATCCGAACCAGACTATTACAACGGAACCTCCACAGCCACGCATGTATGCTTTTTGTTCCGATACAGCTTATTTTGAGAATATTATCCCGATTGTACAGTGTGCTGACCTGCTCTATCACGAAACAACTTTTATGAATGACAGGATAGTAAACGCTGCAGAAAAATTTCATTCCACAACAGGCCAGGCGGCTACTATCGCGTTGAAAGCCAATGTGAAAAAACTGCTGATTGGACACTATTCAGCACGTTACGATAACCTGCAACCCTTGCTGGATGAGGCCAGGGCTGTGTTCACCGAAACTGAACTGGCCGTTGACGGGAAAGTTTTTGAGATATAAAACAAGTCCGGTAAACGACTTTAAAGCTGTTCGTTAATGACTTCGTAAATCATATCCAGTAATCCATCGGATTTCTTATCGCCTTCAAGTTCCCAGAACATTACACCGCCCAGTTTTCTCTCTTTGGCATATTTTGTTTTATAAAACACCGAACGCAAATTATCATAGGTAGCATAGGTTTTAGCCGAAGCGTTATATGCATACGGTGCTTTTGCAACGTTATCCCAATATTTCATATATCCGGCTTCTTTGCTACCCGTTTTTTCTTCAAAATCCTTAAAAAGCATGCTGCCGGTATAGGTGCCTTTTTGATATAACCCATTATTTAAAGGTTCAACTTCGCTGAATATGCGGGCATAAAAAGCAAGGCCAATTACTACTTTTTGCATTGGAATCCCTATCGAATCAAGGAAGTTAACGGCATGGTCAACCGATTCGGCTTGTCCGGCGGTGGAATATAAAGGAGAAAGATGCCCGGTATGTTTGCTGTTCCCATTAACCAGGTCATAAGTCATCAGATTAACATAGTCGACAAGGGGCATAACTTTTTTCCATTCAACAGATTTGGCCAGGTACTCTGTAAAACCTCCGGCAGCAAAACTGAGTTCAAACTCAGAACCAAGTGTGCCGCGAAGAGTTTTAATCAACTCAGTGAAATTTTGCCGGTCGGCCGGGATGTATTTAAATCCAGGAACCGATTCAATAGCGGGATATTCCCAATCAAGGTCGAAACCATCGGCCTTGTATAGTTTCAAAATCTGTAATACTGATTTCGAAAATTCCTGGCGTCCTTTTTCGGTGCTGAATACGCCACTGCATGAAGCGCATCCGCCCCAG
>CAIXAQ010000078.1 GCA_903917425.1 uncultured Bacteroidales bacterium | reverse complement strand
TATCGGGAAAATATTTATGCCGTTCGAACGTATCGGAGCCGAGAAAACCAGCATTGAAGGCACTGGCCTCGGGCTTATGGTGGTTGAAAAACTGATGAACGCCATGGGCGGAAGCGTTGGTGTTGAAAGTGTGCCGGGCGAGGGAAGTACCTTCTGGATTGAACTGCCGCATGTCGCAGATCAGGAAACGAAAGCCGGGCAAACCGAACACGGATATTTAACACATCCTGTGATAAATGAAAAATCCGGAACCATCCTCTATATCGAAGACAATGCCTCCAACACCGAATTGGTGGAGCAAATCCTGGTAGATCAGCGACCTTCCATTCATTTTGTGTGCAGTACGAAAGGAGCGCAGGCGGTTCCATTAGCCATCGAATACTCTCCTGATTTAATTCTTCTTGATCTCGATTTGCCGGATATGAAGGGTTTCGAAGTGATCAGGCTTCTGCAGGCGGAAGAAAAAACAATGGCCATTCCGGTGGTGGTTGTCAGCGCCGATGCGATGGCTCACCAGATTGAAAAGCTGATGAACGCAGGGGCCAAAGATTATTTAACCAAACCGCTTGATATCATGGCTTTTCTGCAAGTGGTGGATGAGTGGGTGGGGAAATAACTTTCTGTTTTTTACAAATTTTAATACCTTTGTAACCAATAAAAACCATTGCCCATGAATACCAAAAAGCCAAAATCCGCTGAACCGGGTACAAAGAAAGCGCCTGTAAATACCGATAGCGGTCAATTTCCCATCGTGGGCATCGGAGCTTCGGCTGGCGGGCTCGAAGCATTGGAACAGTTTTTCGGGAATATGCCCAAAGACAGCGGCATGGCCTTCGTGGTGATTCAGCACTTAGACCCAAACCATGTGGGTATCATGCCCGAGCTACTGCAACGCATTACGCTCATGAAGGTACTTCAGGCAAGCGACCGGCTTAAAGTAAAGCCAAACTGTGTGTATGTAATCCCGCCCAACAAGAGCATGTCGCTGCTCAATGGTTCACTGCATCTGTTCGATCCGGTCGAATCGCGCGGCTTGCGGCTGCCCATTGATATTTTCTTCCGTTCATTAGCCGTTGACATGGAGGAAAAGAGCATCGGGATCATCCTCTCGGGCATGGGTTCCGACGGCACCCTTGGGCTGAAGGCCATCAAAGAAAAAAACGGCGTTGTGGTTGTGCAATCGCCAGCCTCAGCCAAATTTGACGGCATGCCCTACAGCGCCACCGAAGCGGTAATTGCCGATATTGTGGCGCCGGCCGAAGAATTGCCCGCCAAACTGATTGCTTTTTTGAAGTTTATTCCATCAGTTATTATCGACACTGAAATAGACAGCAGAAGCAAAAGTAACCTCGATAAAATTGTCATCCTGCTGCGCGAGCAATCTGGCCACGACTTTTCGTTGTATAAAAAGAGCTCCCTGTTTCGCCGTATCGAAAGGCGCAAGGGCATTCACCAAATCGATAAGATAAGCACGTTTGTCCGTTTTTTACAGGAAAATCCCCAGGAAGTGGAGATACTTTTCAAAGAGTTGCTTATTGGCGTTACGAGCTTTTTTCGCGATACTGCCGTTTGGGAAAATCTTAAAGAGAGTGTGATTCCCGATTTGTTGGAGAAATTGCCCGATGGGCACCCGATGCGCGCATGGGTAACGGGCTGCTCAACCGGCGAAGAGGCCTATTCACTGGCCATTATTTTTAAAGAAGCTCTGGAAAAAACAAAAAAGCGTAAAAATCTGACATTGCAGATATTTGCCACCGACCTTGATAAAGATGCCATTGAGAAAGCACGCAAAGGCTTTTTCCCGGCAAATATTGCGGCTGATGTATCACCCGAACGGCTGAACCGGTTTTTTACAATTGAACCCGAAGGCTACAGGGTGAATACCTTGATACGCGAGATGGTTGTTTTTGCTCCCCATAATGTGATAAAGGACCCTCCTTTTACCAAACTCGATCTGCTTACTTGCCGCAATAT
>CAIXAQ010000077.1 GCA_903917425.1 uncultured Bacteroidales bacterium | reverse complement strand
GGATTCAATGAATTATGAATAAACAAAATTAGGCGTTTATGTGTAATAACCCTTAATCGATCGTATCTTCTTTTTTGATTCGCTTTGCTATGGTAAAATGGTAAAACCCTGCCGAAAATTAATTTGCTCAAATAGCAATAGATATTTGCCGTTTTATTTCCAGTTTGACCAAATACCTGTTGGTATTTACTCGCTTGAAACCCGGTTTGCCTCAATACCTGTTGGTATTTATCGTTTTTTTTCTGGTTTAACCAAATACCTATAGGTATTTGCTTGCCTGAAACCTGGTTTACCCAAATACCTAATGGTATTAACCGTTTATTTTCTGGTTTGCCCCAATACCTATATGTATTTGCCCGACTGAAACCTGATTTGTCCTATTCCCAACACGGAATTGCTTGCCTGAAACTTAGTTTGCCTCTGCCCGGCTTGGGCAAAGCTGCCTGAAACCGGATATGTACATGTCCTACTATGAAAGCTTTTGTGATTAATCGGGATAAGCCAAAACCAGAAAAGGAACTCAAAACACTAAACATTAAATTAAAAATGAAAAAGTCTGGGGGCTTGCTATACTTTTACATTCACACCGGCAATATGAAATGACAGAGGAAATATGCTGAAAGGAAAGTGAGAGGTCTATAAACAGGATCATTGCATACCGGGGTGCAAAAAATATATTTTGTGGCATAATTAAAAAACCACGGCAAAGTAAACTGTATTTTTGCACTAAACTTGACAGCATGTGAACGAAAAAGAGTTTTACATCTCTACCTGGGAAACCAATATTGTGACAGGATCAGGTTGCGTTTCTTTAAGGATAAAGGCGAAATATCAACTTTGGTCCTGCAATATGAAGCATTGATCAATGATAAATGGTTTGCAATTGTGAGGTACGATTGCGCACATGGTTTTTTTTATAGGGATTTGTTGCACCCAAACGGGGATAAAGAGAAAAAAACAATTGATATGCCAGACCTCAAATATGCGTTTACTTTTGCAAAACAGGACTTGGAAGATAAATGGGAATGGTATAAAGAACAATTTATCAAAAAACTAAAACAATGACAAACAGGGAGCAAATACAACACGATATCGTTATCGCCTTTGATTTCGCAGAGCAGATAATCGACAATCCTGGTCTTTTGGATAAAATACCCGAAGGCGCTTCTGTTACTTTTCTTGACGACGACAATGTGAAACCCGAAAAGCCTTTAAATAAACAACCTGCCCCAAAATATGTTAAGGATAAACGGCATTTTGAAGTACTTTGAATTTTCATAACAGATGTTTAGGTTCAATAACCCAACTGTCGCAGCCTTGTAATCCTTTCCGGTAGAATTATCAAAGCTATTGCTCGAATATTTATGAATGATATTATCGTTGTGAATTAGTTGAACCATGCGAAAAGATTCGCGTAGGCTTGCCATTTAAAATTTGTAATTTTGTAAAAAACAATTTGAAATGAATATCCAAGCAAGAAAACTGGTTTTAATCGAAGAATTTCTCGGGATAAACGATGAAACAATTCTCTTTAAACTCGAAACCATTATCAGGCAAGAGAAGAAGAAATCGTTAGAAACAGAAATGCAGCCTATGTCGATGAATGATTTTCAGGAAATGATTGATCAGTCCGAACGGGAAATTGAAAAAGGGCTTGTTGTTTCCCATGAAGGGTTAAAGAAGAAAATAAAAACATGGAAATAACAATTGTATGGTCTCTGCAAGCCGAAAAGCATCTGAAACAAATATTTGATTATTACTGCCTTGAAGTTAGTTTGAGAATTGCCCAAAAAACAGTTAGTAAAATCATTGACAGAGTTTCAATACTTCAAAACAATCCCCTGTCAGGACCCATAGAAGAATTGTTGATTCATCGTCAGCACGAATACAGGTATCTTGTTGAAAGCAATTATAAGATAATATACCGACACGATGAGAATGTAATTACTATAGCTGCTGTTTTTGATTGCCGGCAGAATCCAGAAAAAATGAGTAAGACTGATATTTAAATATATAGTTCAGGTTTAATGACTTTGTTTCTGAGTGAAGCCATCAGTACCCAAAACAACCTGATTAGTCTATAAGTGACTTGAATTCGCACCCCGACTAACCTTTGCAGGATAAGTCAGAACCAAAAAAGAACTCAAAACACTAAACATTAAATGAAAAATGAAAAAGGCAGGGGGCTTGCCATACTTTACCATTTTGTGTTCTGCGTTTACTATTTTTAATTCCTTTGTCGGGTATTATGCCGAAAAAAACATCAACTATTTGCAAAAAAGGAACTCAAAACACTTAACATTAAATGAAAAATGAAAAAGTCAGGGGGCTTGCCATACTCTACCATTTTGTGTTCTGCGTTTACTGTTTTTAATTCCTTTGACCGGTATTATGCCGAAAAAACATCAACTAAAAGATAAGACAAAGCATTAAAAAAGCCCCTTACCGGGGCTTTTCTTTATTTACTATATTTACTATTGCTCTCTGGCAACCGTTTTCAGAATTTTCGCTTTCGCTTCGAGCGAAGCAAGTTCCTCCTTGGCATTGGCGATCTTGGCTTCGAATTCGGCTTTAAGCAAGTTGGCCTGTTTGGAGCGGGCAAAGAACCCGATGTTGTTTTCCCAAAGCAGGATTTCCTCTTTCAGTCCGTCAATTTTCGATTGAAGTCCATTGCGCTCGCGGCTGATGATACGACCGGCATCGGGCTGATCCTTCACATTTTCGTAGCGGGAACGGTAATTCATCTGGCTGGCTTCCTGCGAGTCAACTTTCAGTTTGTCGTAAATTTTATTCACGGCAGCCTTAAACTCAGCCTGGATGCGGTCCTTCTCCTTGATAGGCACATGGCCTGTTTCCATCCATTCGCGCTGCAGTTCCTTAATTTTAGTAAGGCTTTCCTGGCGGTTTTCGTTAAATTCGAACGCATTTACCTTGCTCAGAATATCCAGTTTAATCTGAAGGTTTCCGCCTTCGCTGGCTTGCATATTTTTGAAATACTCATTCTTTGTGTTAAAGAAATCGTCGCAGGCAGTGCGGAAGCGTTTCCATATTTTCTCGCTGTGTTTGCGTGGAACAGGACCTATCTTCTTCCATTCTTCCTGCAATTTCACAAGTTCGCGCGACGAATTTTTCCAGTCGGTGCTCAGTTTATGCGATTCGGCCTGCAGGCAGAGTTCAACTTTCAGGTTGTAGTTATGGAGTTGCTGATCTTTAAGCTTTCCGAAATACTCTTTCTTATTCGAAAAATACAGATCAAGCTGGGCTTTGAAGCGGTTCCAGATATCGTTATTCACTTTTTGCGGGGCCTGGCCAACCGATTTCCACATTTTAAGCAGTTCGTTCACCTGGTGGGTGCTGTCCTGCCATTGTTTAATGGAATTAAATTCGGTTGCAACAAGTTGTTCCACTTTTTCGCACAGTAACTCTTTGGCAGCCAGGTTGGCATCCAGGTCGCCCTGGATTTTCTTATAGAAATCGTGGCGGCGGTCGTTAATCTGTTCGGTAGCCGTTTTAAAGCGATCCCAGACTTCTTCGCGTTTATCCTGGGCAACAGGTCCGACTTCTTTCCATTCCTCGTGAAGTTCCTGCAAACGTTTGAACGACTGCGAAATGGATGGTTCGAGAACCAGTTCTTCGGCCTTTTCGCACAATTCAATTTTGCGCTCC
>CAIXAQ010000076.1 GCA_903917425.1 uncultured Bacteroidales bacterium | reverse complement strand
TGCCTGAGCCCGGGGCACCATTTCCATTATTAGGATGAGGCTGAGCGAACATCAGCAGAGGAGCTGTTAACAGTAAGACTGCAATTACTAATATTTTTATGTTTCTTTTCATATGTCTTTTAGTTTAATCTTGTTTTTAGCATAAAGGTTTTTGGGGTTAGGATCTAGGGATTAGGGGTCGTTTAGTCGCCCCTCGCCCCTTAGCCTTGTCTTAGTTGATAAACACTTTCCTAACCACTGTATTATCCCTGGTAATCACTTTCACGATATAATTACCTGTTTGATTAAGGCCTATCTCATTCATTCCCTGTGCTGACATTTTGGCGTCGACCAACTGACCGGCAATGTTATAAATATAGATATCGCCTGCCTGTTTATCTTTCAAATTTATATAAACGGTTTGACGGTAGCTGTAAATATTGGCAGATGAGCTTTCGGTTTCGTTAACTGCCAAAGGTCCAAAATGCAGAACAAACCTCTGTTCGTTTTCGCCCGGCACAAAGTTAAAAGTATAGGACTTTGTAAGCATATCAGTAAACACAGCAGTTTTGGTATCTTCGAGGGTTACTTTGGTAAAGTCGTTGATTTCGGTTGCAGCAATGGTATAAGTACCGGTTGAGCCAACGTGAATTCCAACAGGAACGGTACTGGTTTCAGGCATTGTATTGATAGCCAACGGAGTGCTGCCTAACGTATAGAGTTGGGCTGCTTTTGCTACATCGCCAAAAAGTTTATATGCATCATAGTCACCGTCAAATCCCGCTGTAGCATTGGCAGCGAACCTCACAATTGCTTCGTCAGTAAAGCCCTGGCCGGACACCTGTAACCTTACAAGGTTGCTTACAGCGCTTTTATAGAAAGGAGTTGCATTATGTACCCTGATATTGTTATTCATTGCGAGTGTACCGTTTCCAACACTCGCTACATTTACAAAGAAACCCTGGCCTGAAGCAATAAACTGAGAGCCTCCGTTAGAGCCAACACCACCCACGTAGGATGCCCAATTAGAAGCATTTAAATGAATATAAGTAGCATTATTTAAATTGGTTTTGGTCCAGCCGGATGAAGCATTCCAGTCGATTGAGGATGGGTAAGGGTTGCCAACAAGGTTCCATCCTGAGAACTCACCGGTTGCCGATCGTGTAACATTATCAGCTGATCCAATAGCACCCGTATTCAGAGTCCCTGTATATTGAGCTGTAAAATCTGTTGCATTATACAACGCGAAACCTTTTGCCGGTGTAAGAGCCTCGGTAACTGACTCAATATCAGTAAATGCATTAGTAGATTCAGTATTTTTCTGCAGGAATTTACCTGTGAACAATCCGGAAACTGCATCAGAAACCGGTGCGGAAATTAAATGCCATTCGCCACCGGCAATAGCACGTTCTACCGTAACATTAGCACCAGTTTGGTTAGTAATAGTACCATTATCCAGTAGTGAGGCCCCCGATGATATAGTGAGGTTGACATTTAGTAAATCGATACCTGCACCTGTAACAGCAAGTTTTTTTCCTGAATTAATTAGAATGTTTAAAGTTGTTGAGGCAGCAGAATTGTAAACTGTAGAAGGAACTGTATTACGAAGCGTTACATCCTGTCCGATCGTCAGGTTAGTGATTGCATTGGTCGTTGTGAATTTTGCCATCCGCCATGCATCAAATGTTCCACTTCCTGAAATAAGGCAGTTTGTTCCTTCGATATCGAAACCGAGAGCCGAAGGTGTCACACCTCCATCGCTGCTTCCAATGGTTCCGTTATTCAGGATATTGCCATAAACGTAAAGGTAGCTGGCGGCAGTTGGACTATTCTTCCACAACTTTCCGCCAGCATTTATTGTTAAGTTAGAACATTTACCGTTATTATCAGTCACACTAATGACATGTGAGTTAAGAATGGTTGCAGATTTGCTTGAAGCATTGGGATAATCAGATGCAGCTACCCAACCAGTTCCATTATATACTTCCCATGATGAACTTGCACTCCAGTTGCCACTGGCTTTCGACTGGTACATTGGATCAACTATGTTAATTGTGCCAGAAGTTGCACCTGTAAGACCAGAACAACTTGCCGATACCGTATAGCTTCCATTGATGCTCATTACAATATCATTGAATGCGGCACCACCTGCAATTGTTGATTTGCTTAGAGTGCCGGTAACCGTACCAGGGCCGCTGGCCTTGGAAATGGTTACAGAAGTTGCCGGAAAGTTAAGATCCACTGTGTTATCAGCGCGTTGTGCTTCAACAGTGAAGGAAGCAATTATCTGGCCAGGAAACCCTACAGCAGGGAAATTTGCAAAAGCCAGATGATCAGCTGCCCCCAAAACAGCAAAAGTACTGCTTGTACCTGCTGTTAATATATCGCCTGAAGTGCGGGTTGCTGTCAGGCTTACCCCTGCTTCGGCTGTATTATAAGTGATTCCGGTTACTGTTGCACTATTTGAACCGGCAGCAATACTTCCGGTTAGCGTTCCGCCTAAAGCACCAGTTCCGGAAACCAAACTCAAACTAAAATTAGTAGTGGCAACTACATTTGCAGGTGCATTACCAGCATCCTGCGACTGAACCATAACATTAAAAGGGGTTCCAGTTGAAGGCGAAATTCCTCCGTTAATAGAGGTTATTACAAGTTTAGTCGGACCGCCGGCACTGGCAGCAGTAGCATTTATTACAATATTATCTAATCTATTGTTTCCCGATGTGCTTGTTGCTCCTGTGAAAGTGACACGTAAATAAACAGCAGCAGCTTGATCAAGGGAATTGATGCTACTCATATCAAGCGTCTTAGTTACGAAAGAAGTAGTTATAGTTGTGATCGTTCCAAAAGTGGTATAGGTACTATTATCTGTGCTCCATGCCCATGTTTGTGTTTGAAAACCTGTAGAAGTATTTCTGGTGGCATAGGTTAGTATCGGATCCTGAAACCCTGTCATTGTAAGTTTAATCACCATGCTCTTCCCATTTGCAGAAAATCCAGTTCCTCCAACTGGGCAGTATGACTGTCCAGCCGATGGTGTCCCACGAGGATCATTTATTGTTGAACCTGCAAATGCTGTGAGTTCGTTACCAAGCGTCGCAGTAATCCATGTGGATGATCCATTAGTCCCATCAGCATAAAGAGTTGCAGTACCTAATTGTGCTCCTAAATTAGCAGCAACACTGCTTGGAGTGCTGGGAGCAGCAGCCGTAGCATCAAAAGTCCAAGCCGCTATCTGGGTTTGCCCCCATCCCAATCCAGGCATCATCATTAAAAGAACAATAGCAACCAAAGCCAGGTTGCGTGTAAAGAGTAATTTGTTTTTCATATAAATCAGATTTTATTGGTTATTGTGTTATGGGTTTATTATATCATTCTTAAAAAGGCAAAAAAGCATTAGTAAAATAAGATACTGTGTATTAGTAAAAAGATACTGTGTAATCAGGCAAAAGATACTGTGTACTTGTGTAAAAGATACCGTGTAGTTTTACGCTTTCTGAGGCAGTCTTTGTAAACTCAATGGCATCAATGGTTTTCAAACATTCCGGGTAAGTTATAGTCAGAAAAGAAATCCAAAGCTTTAATTTTTGATTCCAACAGATTCCAAAAGATTTAAGGCTGCTAAAGTATAAAAAAAAATGCAATAGAAAAGAGCCTGTTACGGAAATAATATTTTGTTAATAAATAGTGGATAAATGCATGTTGAAGGCGCATAGGCAACAGGCGCGGCTGTGACAAGGCGACAAGGCAATACAACTTCACTTTTCACTATTCGTTATTCACACTTCGGCTCCGCTCTGTGCATAGCTTTTCACTAAAAAAAC
>CAIXAQ010000075.1 GCA_903917425.1 uncultured Bacteroidales bacterium | reverse complement strand
TCGGACTGGCAGGAGGTGGGAGTGATGTGGCACCTTATTCAGATCTTTTCGGAGGTGCGATTCTCAATGCAACAATCAGTTTATTTGCCAGTGCAACAATTGAGCCTTGCGACGATGGCAAAATTTATTTTTGCCTTGCGGATCAGAACAAGCAGATAGTTTTAGATTCTGTTGATCAATTGCCAATTGTAGATCCTTTCAGCCTTCATGCAGGAGTGTATAACAGGTTGGTAAAGGATTTCACAGGTAAACCCTTATCTTTCCGGCTCACAACTGCGGTTGATGCTCCTCCGGGATCTGGACTTGGCACCTCCTCAACGCTGGTGGTTGCTATTTTAGGTGCATTTGCCGAATGGCTTAAGCTGCCCATGGGTGAGTATGATATGGCTCATCTTGCCTTCGAAATTGAGCGCATCGACTTAAAAATGGCCGGGGGCAAACAGGATCAGTATTCTGCTACCTTTGGAGGAGTCAACTTCATGGAGTTTTCGAAAGACGACAAAGTGATCGTCAACCCATTACGCATTAAAGATATTTATTTAAACGAGCTTTCGCATAACCTCGTTTTATACAATACCAGTACAAGCAGGTTATCGGCTAAAATTATTGAAGCACAGCAGAATAACGTACGAAGTGGCAACCAGCAATCCATTGATGCCATGCACGAGATGAAAAAGCAAGCTGTGATGATGAAAGAAGCACTACTCATGGGCAAGCTCGACGATGTTGGTGAAATCCTTAACTATGGCTGGCATTTTAAGAAACGGATGGCTGAAGAAATAACCAATCCTATGCTCGAAAATATTTATAACACAGCACTGGCAAATGGAGCTACCGGAGGCAAGATCAGCGGTGCCGGCGGCGGAGGTTTTATGCTTTTTTATTGCCCGGGCACGCGGCGTTACGATGTGATAAATGCATTGCAGCAGTTTGGCGGTCAGGTACTTCGTTATACTTTTACCAAAGGGGGAATGGTCTCGTGGACCATTTAAAGATTGGGGCTTCAGTATAAAATAATTGGTTCTGCCACGATTGGAATGGTAATGGTTATAAAAAGGTCGGAAGACCGAAGTCGGAAGAAAGTGTTAATTTGAGATTTATTCCTCCTAATGAGAAGCGATTTGAAGAAAAGTAATTGACCAGAAAGCTCCACTTTCATAGGATAAAAGAAGTTGTAAAGAGAACTTCTGACTTCCGTCTTCTGACTTCCGTCATTTTCAATTCACCCATTAAATTAGCAGTAGAACCAAATAATTCAATAAATGAAAGAACGCATCAGGAAAATAATTGCAAAATCTATTGAAGTCAAAGCCTCCATCGAAACGGATGCGGTTATGATAGCAACAGTTGAAGTTATTGTAAATGAAATTGTTAGCTGTTATCAAAATGGTGGCAAGGTATTGTTTTGTGGCAATGGTGGCAGCGCAGCCGATGCCCAGCACCTGGCGGCCGAACTATCGGGAAGGTTTTATTTCGACAGGCAACCTCTAAATGCAGAGGCTCTGCATGTTAACTCCTCTTTTGTGACAGCGGTGGCTAATGATTACGGGTATGATGCCATTTTTGCTCGAATGATAAAAGCGGTAGGCAAAAGCGGAGATATTCTGATCGGCTTGACGACATCGGGCAATTCGCAAAACATTTTAAATGCCTTTGATGTTGCGAAATCACTGGAGATGAAAACCATAGGCTTTACGGGAGTTAGCGGCGGAAAGCTGAAAGAAAAATCCGATTTCCTCCTTAATGTTCCTTCATCCGATACACCGCGCATTCAGGAGTCTCATATCATGTTAGGCCATATTATATGCGAACTTGTTGAAGAAAAACTTTTTAAAGCCTGAAATCCAATAACCTTGACAAGGCAGAACCAAAAAGGAACGAAAAATACTTAACACTAAATTATAAATGAAAAAGTAAAGTGCTCGCAATACTTTTACATTTTGTGTTCTGTGTTTGATGTTTTTGATTCCTTAATGAGTATTATACCAGAAAAAACATCAAATTAATAGATCGAATGCCAATGAAAATTAAAGAAGCGATAGTACTAGCCGGAGGATTGGGGACGCGGCTTCAGGGCGTGTTGCCTGATATTCCTAAATGTATGGCTCCTGTTCAGGGTACGCCATTTTTATCGCATATACTCAATTACCTGGTCAGTCAGGAAATCAATACAGTGATACTTTCCGTTGGTTATCGCAAAGAACAGATTATCAATTATTTCGGAGATAGTTTTCGGTCATTATCTATTAGATATGCAATTGAAAACGAACCTTTGGGAACCGGTGGAGCAATAAAACTGGCTTTCGGTCAATGTACTGAGGATAAAGTATTTGTAATTAATGGCGATACTTATTTCCTTCCTGAGCTTTCATCCATGGAACAAGTGCACACTATGTCCTCGGCAGATATTACGATCGCTGTGAAACACATGCCGGAAACAGGAAGATATGGCCTTGTAGAAACTAACAATAGCGGCAGGATAACAGCGTTCAGGGAAAAAGATCCTCAATCGGGGAGTGGTTGGATTAACGGTGGGATTTATTTAATCAACAGGCATATATTCAGCAACATAAGCGATCAAAAATTTTCGATTGAAAATGATTTGTTTAAAATTTCATGTTCAACTCTTTATATGCAATCATTTCGCACAGAAACTTCCTTTTTAGATATGGGAATTCCGGAAGATTATGACAAAGCTCAAACTTTTTTGCCAGCCTGGCGCGGAATATGAGCAGGAAGTTAACATCAGAACCTGGTTGGACATTGTTTCTCGACAGAGACGGTGTTATAAATACACGTATCCCGGATGATTATGTGAAACATCCTGATGAATTTGAATTTATTAAAGGCGTAAAAGAAGCGCTGGCAATTTTTTCTCATATTTTTAATCCGGTTGTAGTTGTTACCAATCAGCAAGGGATTGGCAGGGGACTCATGACGCATGTACAATTAGACCAGATTCACAAAAAAATGCTGAGCGAAGTTTCGTCAGCAGGAGGTCGCATTGATGCCGTTTTTTACAGTCCTGATCTGAAAAACAGCCGGAGTTTTACGCGTAAACCCTCGGTGGGTTTGGGCTTGAAAGCGAAGAAACAGTTTCCATCCATACATTTCAGGAAAAGTATCATGGCCGGGGATACCTATTCCGATATTCTTTTCGGGCACAGGCTCGGAATGCTTACGGTACTGATCGGGACTGAAAAAGAAGTTTTATCCCGATGTGCCGGAATTCTTGATTATTCGTTCCCTGATCTGATTTCGTTTGCTAACTATTTTCAGGAATTGGAATAATTGTTTGTTTGCAATACTTATATGATAATCAGTATCATAAAACCTCGTAAGTATTGAGTAATAGTACGCATAAAGCTCTTCCGCAGATTGATAAGCCCTTGTTTGATTGAATAAAGCATTAAAAGAGCATGTGGTATTTTAAATTGAAGGTTATCTTTTACTTATCATAATGATACCGGCAGCTATAAATACGAAGTTCGTCACCAGAAACCTGGTATATGAGACGATGTTCCTTGTGAATATACCGGGAAAATAACCCATTAAGATCAAATTTGAGTGGAATAGCTTTTCCTGATCCCTGATTTGATGCAAATTGAATTTCTTTTATGAGACGATTAATCTTTTGCAGAACTATTTCGTCATTTGTCAGCCAGGAATTATAATCTTCCCATGAACTCTTTGAAAACTGGATTTTCATTAGTCTTCGCTTAAATCAAGTTCGAACATATTTCCATTTCTTACCTGTTGGATTGATTCCTGAAGTTTTTCGGCATTTGCTTTTGAGCTAAGCAAATGTGATGTCTCATTCATTGAGTTGAATTCATCTAACGAAATGAGCACAGTGCCGTTTCCAGTTCCCCGCTTGATAATCAAAGTTTCGTTATTATTTTCCACATCATCCAGAAACTGTTTTAGATTTGTCCTGAACTCTGAATAATTTGCAGCTTTCATCAAAAGACGTTTTTCGAGTACAAATATAAGTACTTATTTAAGTACTTCGACAAATTTACATATAAAATTGGGTGGAAATTCTGTAAAAAAATCACAAAAGACTTCACTGAGGGTGAAACCTTCTATAAAATTGAAAGATAATTCAAGGCTAAATTGGTAGATAGAGATTAAAAATCGCACAAACTAATAATTCATTGGGAAACTTTAAGCAACACCTTCAATAATGAAAACAAAATCTGGTCTCAAATTCTGAATGCCAATGATTAATGAAGTTTGACTTTTAAAAGACACTCATTCCCCCTATTTTACAACTATTTTCCCGCTTCCCGAATAC
>CAIXAQ010000074.1 GCA_903917425.1 uncultured Bacteroidales bacterium | reverse complement strand
CCGCCAGCCCACCGGGCCAGGGGTGAGAAAAAAGGCCGTTCAACAGACACGCTTTTCTGGTAATTCCGGTTCTCATCTATCAAATAATCCAGGCGGGTACTGATAAACGTGTTTTTTATATTCGGGATGTAATAATATGTCCTGAAAGCATTATTCCCGTTCAGATAATTCTGCTTATACGTACTTGAAAAAGTATGTCCGGTTCCGCCAAGATTTTTATCGACAAGATTTAAAGTTACACTTTCGTTTGAGAAAGCTCCGTCAGGAATAATGCTCCATAAATCGCTTACTTTAACTATCAGGTCAACCGAATCGGAATTTTCGCCCACCAGGTCAGCCGTAATCACCACATCATGAATGTAGCTCTGACTGCGGATTAATCGTTCCGATTCCTTTACTGTCAGCGAATCAAAAGGGTCGTTTTTATGGATCAGCAGTTGGTTGCGGATAGTAAATAGCTGTGTTTTAATATGAAGCGCATTTCCGCTTTTTTCCAGGAGGCTCAGCGGCCGGGCTGTAGTATCATGCACCGAGAACCCGAAAGGATCAAGAGTAACAATAGAAATATGCCTGATTATTTTTCCTTCGTAACTGCCATACGTTTCAATGGTTTGATTTGCCAAAGTAACCATAGGCAGCGAAGCCGTGTTATGCACAGGTTTTAATAAAAACGCGCAAAGAAGGTTTGTGAATTTTCGCTTGGATGAATAGGTTTCAATGTTTTTATAAATGCTATCAACATCTTTTTTTTTACCATTTTCCTGTGCCACGGCAAGTCCGCAAACGGATATAAGCAGTATCTGCAGAAGGATAAATGTGCGGAATAACATTTTAATTTAGTGATGTTACATGCAGTCCGGCTGATCCGGAAAGATGATTTATTTAAGTTACAAAAATAACGAAATTTTGCCACGATTCGAAAATGACTGATAATGTGATGAGTATAGGGAATGAACCACCATGGAAGTTGTATTTGCAGATTTCTCACCCCTGATACAGCAGTGATTTTTTTAATCTTTTTGGCTTTTAGTAGCGTTATCAATGGGATAACCGGAATTTTGGCGTACCACATTTTTACGGGAAACCCCGGAATAAAAAAACGGCTGTCAAAAAAATGACGGCCGTCTTTTAAAAATCATACACTGAAAAATTACAATTCCTGCCTCCAATTAAATTCTCATTGAATTTTCTTTACCCAACTCTGAGCACCTTCGCTGGTGGTTCTGTTAAGAAAAAAGAAACTTCCATCTGTATTGGACAGCCCGGATATGCAAAATCCGTTGTCAGGCATGGCTACCAGTCCGAATCCCTGGTCAACATTAGAGCCTCCATAGGTGTTGCTCCATTGCAAGTCACCGGTTGAACTGGTGCGGATAAGATAAACATCCTGGCTACCTTTCATATCAGTTATCCCGGTGATCGCAAAACCGCCATCCGAAGTTTCAACCATCGATGCACCGTATTCATAACCAGTGCCACCGTATGTTTTTTTCCACAACAGGTTTCCGGCAGTATCCGTTTTTATGAGGAAAATATCCTGGCTTATTCCTTCCTGAAACGTTCCGCTGATAACAACTCCGCCGTTTTTGGCAGCTATTATTGAATATCCTATTCCGTAATTGAATTTCTTAGTCCAAAGGCTATCGCCGGTAGATGAAACTTTCATCAGGAATATTTTTCCACAGCAGGAGCTATACCCATTCAGCGAACCGGTAATAAAATAACCCCCATCGGGTGCTGATATGATACTGTAGGCTGCCTCATTAACCGAATCGTATTCAACTCTACTTTTTGAACCAATCCTTTTTTCCCACTGGGCTTCGCCGGCATTGCTAATTTTAACCAGGTAAATATCCCGGTCGGTATTTGCTGAGTTCTGTATATATCCTGCAATTATGTAACCGCTATCTGCATTGGCCAGGGGCAATACGTTGAATCCCTGCGAATAATACGAGCCTGAATACCTCGCCGTTTTTACATTATTCCCATTTGCATCGGTAATCACTACAAACATAGCAGGCGAAGCAGATGCACCCCGGTTGCTGAAGCCTGTAGCAATAAATCCTCCTCCGTGTGCTTTTTGAACATGATAAAACGAGTCTGAATAGGTGTCGCCAAAACTCCGCATCCATATCGTATCGCCATTTGCCTGGTTCGCCAGAATAAGTGTGGCATCATATCCTTTGGAGGTTGTAGAATTATATCCTGCCATAATCAGGTTACCATCATCGGCTAAAGCGAGGCTATTGCCACCCCGCTTATATTCTTCAGGAATAGGATCTTCTTTGCAGGATGAAACCAGGGCCACCAATGAAACCAGAAGCGCCACAGTTTTATAAAAAGTTATTTTCATTTAAAATAAATCGTTTACCAGTTTTTAATTACGAATATCAAGTTCTTTGATCAGATTGGAAGCACCGGCGTATTTGTCGATAATGAAGAGTACATACCGTATATCGACGCAGATGGTTCGTTGCAGTTGAGGCTCGAAAGCGTAATTCCCGCTCATGGCTTCCCAGTTTCCATCAAATGCAAGCCCGGTAAGTTCGCCATCGCCATTTAATACCGGGCTGCCCGAGTTGCCTCCTGTAATATCGTTGTTGGTAATAAAACCGATAACCATTTTACCGTTCTCGCCATAGCGGCCATAGTCTTTAGCCTTGTATAATTCTTTCAGTTTAGCAGGGACCACAAATTCCCAACTCGATGGATCTTCCTTGGCCATTAATCCATCAAGGGTCGTAACATAATCGAAATCAACAGCATCGGCAGGACTGTAATCCAATACTTTGCCATAGGTAACACGCATGGTGCTGTTGGCATCGGGATAGAAATTTTTATCACTTTGCATTTCCTGTAGGCCTTTTACAAACAACCTCCGGCCTTTGGCAAGCATTTCGGTGGATGGTTTTACGAGGCTATCGATAAGTAAAGCATTGGCTGCAAAAGCCTTCTGCAAAGGCCATATAAGATCTTTTTGCAAGACTTTTAATTTTGGTTCTGCCAGGAACTGGTCCACTTTCGATTTGCTGCCAAAAATGGTTTTGCTAAAAACAGCATCGGCATAAGCCTCGAAACTTCCTTTGTATTTTTTATGAATCTGCTCAAGGTAAGCAGGTTGCATTTGTTTTGGAACATCGTCGTAATAAAGTTGTAACATGGCGGCCAGCATTTTTACGTCGGTAGCGATATTGTAATTTTTAAAATACTGCACGGAAGCCTCGGTTGCCTGCTGCACAAGATCTTTAATCACCTGCTGGTCAGGTTCGGGCTTTGCTAATTCGTCGGCCAGTTTCTTAAAATTGCGGGAGAAGGCAATTATCTCACAACCTCTTACAATTGCCTCTGAATTGTACCGGACTGCCGCTTCGTAGTTGTTGATCGTTTCGTAAGCAGTTGAAATGT
>CAIXAQ010000073.1 GCA_903917425.1 uncultured Bacteroidales bacterium | reverse complement strand
TTGCAAGCTCAGAGCCAGCAATGCTAAATACAGTAAAAAAAAACACTTTCCGGAAGCAGGAAAAAATTTGCAGTCAGAAACAGATTGACAAGCTTTTTGCTCAAAGGAAATCTATAACAGCAGGCCCATTCCGAATGATTTACCTGGAAAGCGAAGGCTCGTTACTTCCTGCAGTTCAGGTGCTGATTGCAATTCCCAAAAAAAACATAAAACTGGCCGTGAACCGAAACCGTATGAAACGACTGGTGCGCGAAGCCTACCGCATGAACAAACACTCGATTCTTAGTCTGTACGAAACAATTGGAAAACATTGCGATATCGCATTTATTTTTACCGGGAAAAAATGCATTTCCCAGACGGAAACTACTGCTGCAATAAATGAACTGCTGAGTCGTTTAAAAGTAACATATGAAAAAAGGTCTGAGTAAAATAATGATCGGAATCATCCGTTTCTACCAATATGGTATTTCGCCATATTTACCGCCTTCATGTCGCTATACTCCGTCCTGTTCTGCATATGGAATTGAAGCTTTAAAAAAACACGGCCCATTTAAAGGAGGATGGCTGACAATCAAACGGATAGCTTCTTGTAATCCCTGGGGCGGCAGCGGTTACGATCCTGTTCCGTAAGTGGCGGAAAACACTTAAAGCAAATGGGAATAAGCAAGGATAAAAAAGTAATGATAAATATTTAACATAAAATAAGGAACACAAAAGTAATGGGCTTACAATACTTTTACATTTTGAGTTTAATGTTTTTAACTCAAATGAACGCAACTTCGGTTCTGTAAAAATACAGTAGAATATGTTGGTAATGAATTTCTTGTAGAAATAGTATTCAAAAAACATCATATTAAAAGATAAGAAACTTATTTGCAAAGATTATTCGGAAACAAAGAGGCCTTGATTTTTGTTTATGAACTTGAATCCTAAGCCATTAAAGAGTTAAAATAAGGTAAATTAAAATCACAAAAATAACAGTCATGAAACATATATCACTGCACTTCCTGAAATCAATTGTCATCCTATCAATATTCCTGACAATTTCACCCTTTGCCTCGCTTAAGGCTCAATCGTCAGATTTTGAAATTTCCAAAAATCTCGAAATTCTCACCTCGTTATATAAGGAACTGAATATTAACTATGTAGATGGCGCCAATCCGTCAGAACTAATGAAGACCGGTATCGACGCTATGCTTGATAAGTTAGATCCTTACACTGTTTTCATCCCGGAAGCGGAAATTGAGGATTACAGGTTCATGACAACCGGTGAATACGGAGGTATAGGTTCACTCATACACACGCAAGGCGGGTATATCATCATTTCGGAACCCTACTCGAATTCTCCTGCCCAGAAAACGGGTCTGAAAGCGGGTGACAAAATACTGAAAGTCAACGATAAAAATGCCGTAGGAAAATCTGTTGATGATGTAAGTGCCATACTAAAAGGACAGCCGGGCACCAGTTTCAAATTAGTGATCGAACGTGATGGTGAGCCTAAACCTCTTACGTTCGATATAGTGCGCGAAAAAATAACTATCGATCCGGTACCCTATTACGGTATGATCGGAAATGGAATTGGTTATATTAAACTCAACAGTTTTACACAAACGGCCTCTTCAGATGTAAAAAAAGCACTTGTCGAACTAAAGGCAAAAAATCCAGTAACAGGGCTTGTACTCGATCTTCGCGATAACGGTGGCGGACTGCTGACTGAAGCTGTAAATATCGTCAATCTTTTTGTAAAGAAAAGCGAATTAGTAGTGTCAACCAAGGGAAAGCAAACTGATAAAAATCATAGTTATCAAACCACTTCGGATCCTGTTGATACTGATTTGCCGCTTGTTGTGCTGGTAAATGGCAATAGTGCTTCAGCCTCGGAAATTGTTGCCGGTGCTCTGCAGGATCTCGATCGTGCTGTGATTGTTGGCCGTCGTACCTATGGTAAAGGCCTGGTTCAAAACGTTTTCCCGCTCAGTTATAATACGCAGGTTAAGATAACCGTGGCAAAATATTACATCCCAAGCGGACGCTGCATTCAAAAAATTGATTATGCGCATAAGGATGCTTCAGGGAACCCTGATGATGTCCCTGATTCGCTCATTACTGCCTACAAAACCATGCACGGGCGCACCGTATACGATGGTAAAGGCATTGCACCTGATGTTTTAACCGACACACTGAAGATCAGCACGGTATCGTATAACCTGGTAACGAAATACATTGTTTTTGATTATGCAACCAGGTATGCCGCTGCCCACCCCACTATCGAGCCGGCTGCTACCTTCAGGTTGAGTGATGCTGAGTATCTTGATTTTGTTGCTTTTACCGAAAAGAAAGGATTTGAATTTAAAACGGTTGCCGAAAAAGAACTGGAAACAGTGAAAAAAGCTGCCATTTACGAAAATTGCTGGGTTGATATGAAATCACAGTACGACTCGATGCTGGAAGCCATAGCTCTTCATAAGAAGAAAGATTTGATGGAGAATAAGACTGAAATCAGCGAAATATTGCAGGAGGAAATTGTCAGCAGGTATTATTATCAAAAAGGTCGTATTGAATCTACTCTCAGCGGGGATGCCGAACTTAAAACTTCGATCAATGTGCTGAATGATGCTACCAAATACGTCTCTATACTCGATGGAACCTTTGTGAAAGCCGACAACCAGCCGAAAATATCAAAAGACAGGAATTAGCCACTGGTTTTTATGCAACTTTTTACAGGGAAATGGCCACCACGATATACAACGATGTATTTTATTTCGTTGGCCTTATTGGTTGCGTCTTTACCCTTGTCGAAGTATACAATGAGCCTGTTTCAGTTCAGCACTTTGTTCTTCTGGCTGTGGCATGGTGTTGATACTGCATTTCTTATAAAATATCCTTCCGGAAGTTTATACAATCCGTTGAATCTGGTCAGGTTTCTGGGTGATGTAGCGAAAGGTGGTTTTATTGCCCTTATCCGAAAGTTTGGCGAATTTTTCAGGAACAAGCCGGCGATGGCTATTGCATCTCTACTATTATTGCATGTTATCGGCCTGATTTATACCACTGATTTTGAATATGCACTAAAGGATTTGCGGACAAAACTTCCCATTTTCATTCTTCCGCTCTTCAT
>CAIXAQ010000072.1 GCA_903917425.1 uncultured Bacteroidales bacterium | reverse complement strand
TTACCATCGTATTGATGGGCATACTTGTACTCTTTTCCATAACCAATATTTTTCATAAGTTTGGTAGGGGCATTGCGTAAATGCAGCGGCACTGGAAGGTCACCAAAGTGCTGAACCGCGGCAAGTGCATCTTCGATTGCCATGTATGAGGCATTGCTTTTGGCCGAACAGGCCAGGTAAATGGCGGTTTGGGATAAAATTATCCGGCTTTCAGGGAAACCGATTTTATTAACCGCATCGAAGCAACTGTTTGCCAGGACAAGTGCCGTCGGGTTTGCATTCCCAATATCTTCGGAAGCCAGTATTACCATGCGCCGTGCAATGAAAAGCGGATCCTCACCTGCTGTAATCATGCGGGCAAGCCAATACACGGCGGCATTTGGGTCGCTTCCCCGCATCGACTTAATAAACGCGGAGATGACATCATAGTGCATTTCGCCCGATTTATCGTACAAAGCCAGGTTTTGTTGAATGATGCTTAATGTATTTTCGTTGGTAATCACAATGTCTTCACCTGACTTGAGCTGAGAAGTTACAATAATCTCAATAGCGTTCAGCAATTTGCGGGCATCTCCTCCCGATATTCTGACCAAAGCTTCGTATTCGCTGATACTAATTTTAACATGATGAATACCACTGAGGGTTTCGATAGCTTTATTCATGATTACCAGCAGGTCCGCCTCCTCCAGGTGTTTCAGGATATATACCTGGCAGCGGGACAGCAAAGGCGAAATAACTTCAAAGGAAGGGTTTTCTGTTGTAGCACCGATTAGAATCACAATCCCTTTTTCGACCGCTCCCAGCAGCGAATCCTGCTGCGACTTACTGAAACGGTGAATTTCATCTATAAACAATATGGGTTGCGAAGAGTCCTTCGAGGCTTTATCAATTACGTCTCTGACATCTTTAACGCCGGCGTTAATGGCACTCAATGTATAAAACGGTCGTCTGGTGGCATTTGCTATAATAAGTGCCAGGGTAGTCTTGCCCACTCCGGGAGGTCCCCAGAATATCATAGAGTGTACCGAACCTCCATAAACCATACTTCTGAATGCAGATCCGCTCGCCATTAAATGCGTCTGACCGATGTATTCATCTGCATTTTTGGGTCTGAGAATTTCGGCTAAAGGAATATTTGCGGTCATTCCAACGTAATTTAGTTCTTGTTTTATTCAGTAAGCGAATTATGCCTGCCATCAGGGGATTTGCGCTTTAGACTGCCGCGATTGGCAAAACGGTCAATTTCTTCCTGGATGGGCGTAAAATCGACTCCTTCGAGCGCTACGGAAATGGTCTGTAATTCTACAGGTCTTTGTTCAGGGTAAATCACGATGAAGTTTTTATTCTCGTAAAACCGGGCCAGATCGCGTGGCATGTGATCGATATAATGGCTGTAGGACAAAGTACGACGTCGGGCGGCAATAACTACAAACAAATCGTGATCTGTAATTTGTTGCCTCAGGCCATTTAATGGATGCGACAAATTTGAAACCTGGAACTCCGTTTTGATTCCTTCATTCCTGGAATCAAATATCGAACGTATTTCACTAAAAGTTCTCTCAAAGCCACAAAAGACTAAAGTTGAACTAGTTCGTATTGCCATCACCGATAGGGTATTTATCCACATAGTAAAACCGGCTTCACATTCAGCATTTTCGGGGATTGCAACCACCATACGATTAATGGTATTCAGAGGATTTGAGATTTTTACGACTGTTACCATTTGAGCAGAACTGGAAATCAGGTTTTCGATAATACTCCCGAAAAAGAAATTTGTGGTAGTGCTTTTCCCATTCCAGCCAAGTATGATCTTGTTGATCATTAATTCCTTCACCGCACGTGAAATACCGTTTGCAACATTCAGATCCACGCGCGAAACCAGTGTCAGATGGGTGTCGGCAGCTGCGGCATGCGAAATTGCCGATTCGAACATTTGATTGTTTTTCAAGATCTGTTCCTGGGCAAAAGCATCGTCGGGAACAACTGATAGCATGTAAACCGGCTGATCGGCCTTCAACTCACGGGTAAGAACTGCAAAATCGATTAATCCTTCGATGGTGGCAGGGTTTGAAACTGAAACAAGAATTCTCTCGGGCGAACCTGAAGTATCAGGAACTTTCTCAGCCTCGGCGACGGCAAGTTTTCTGCCATATCGTTCTGTAATTATAGAACCTACAAGACAGGAAACCAAAATGATCATGATGGCACCATTCAGTACATCCAATCCAATAAGTTTGAGGTTGTATCCAACAATTACTACAGCAATAATAGCCGCGGCATGCGATACACTTAAACCAAAAATAACCAGTCGCTCAGTAGGACTATATTTAAATATGAGTTGTAAAACCCAGGCCGCCATATATTTACTCAAAATAGCAACTACAACCAATGCAACCGAAAAAATTAATGCCCCGAACCCGGTAAAAAAAACAGTAAAATCAACCATCAGCCCAACGCTGATCAGGAAAATCGGGATAAAGAAGTTATTGCCAATAAATGAAATCCTGTTCATTAAGGCCGAAGTAGGGGAGATGAGGCTGCTGAGTGCCAACCCGGCAAGAAAGGCCCCGATTATGGGTTCGATGCCTGCTGCCCGGGCCAGAAGGCCGGAAACGAAAAGCATTGTGAGTACAAAAATATAATGCGATCCGCTTTCGCCTTCCAGGTTTTTAAAAAACCAGATACTAATTTTTGGTACTCCCCATAAAATTAC
>CAIXAQ010000071.1 GCA_903917425.1 uncultured Bacteroidales bacterium | reverse complement strand
GGATGCAAGGCCCGACCGCTCATATACATCATTTGCTCGTGGGCTGGAAATACATTTTTGTGATTTACACTTTCGAGAGTATTGGTAAGTTTCACGCCGAAAAACAATTTTTCGTCATCAGCCGTTTGCTGTAATCTGCTGATAATTCCTAATGCATCGGTATATTTCAAGTCATGCTCAAAAGCAATATCCGGAATGGTGTTTTTGAAACTAAGTTTATTGTTCAGGATATCGCGGAGTTCATCTTTGCCAAGTAGCGTTGGATTAAGTTTTACAAGCGTATGCAGTTTCTTTTCTTTTAATAAATAATGTCCGATTTTCTCAATTTCGTCGGGCGGGCAACCGTGCATGGTACTTAGCGTGATATTGTCGGAAATACGATCGGGAATCTCAATATTCGCCAGTTCGGGATAAAATGGCAGCAATTCGTCAACCATTTTCTGTTTAGCCTCACCGCAATCCGACATGCTTTCCAGGAACCATTGCATATTCTCATTCTGAATGCCATCATAATTGTAGCCAATACTCATATTGAAAATAAAACCGCGTTTTTGCTGCTTATCCCACCCGAATTTATTCTGAAGTAAATGGATCAGTATCCAGGCTTTCAGGTATTCTTCGAACGATTCAGGAATTCGGAGTTCCTGCGACCATTCGCAGTTGTAGCCTTCATCCTGCATATCGATGCAGGGTTTCGATATTTTAAGTTCGTCGAGGGTTTGAATGGTTTTCAGCTCGATATAGCTGGCACCACATAGCCAGGCCGAAATAATATTCTGAGCCATTTGCGTATGCGGACCGGCGGCCACGCCTAAAGGAGTATTCAGGTATTGCCCGAATATTTCCATCGAAAGGCCTTCATGCTCTTCGGGATTGAAGAACAAATCCTGAGGTATGCCAAATATTTCTTTCCGGGTCGAATATTCAGATTCGATGAGGTTGAAAAGTTGTACTGCAGAAACTGGTGAAAATGCTGTGGAATGGATCATAAATTAGAGTTTAAAATAAGTGCCTAGAGTGCCTAGAGTACTTAGAGTGCCTAGAGTACTTAATGCGATCTGAATGCCAGAAGTTTATGAGAATCTTTTAGTACCATTATTAATCGTCCTATTGTGTTCAACTTTAGGCACTCTAGCACACTTTAGTGCACTTTAGGCACTTGGTGTAAAATGTAGAATAGCCGCTAAATATGGCTACTGTTTCAACTTATTACTTACCGCGGTAAATATAGCAAGTAACTCGTTTGCTTCGGCCAGTATCAGATTTATCTCTGTTGAATCTGACCAATTCATGTCAAGTGCTATATCAAGCCAGTATGCAGTTTCGCTTGATTCGCTTTCACAAATCTGTATTTTGTGATAAAAATCCGCCTTACTTCGCGAACGATTTGCTTCCCTGTAATTTGCACCAATGCTTGTTCCTGATTTTGTTAACTGATTCTTTATCACTTTCCCCTCTTGAGTGGCGGGCAGTAACACCGAAAGTTTAATAACGCGAATAGCAAATTGTTTAGTCCTTATCTCTAGTTTTTTTGCAAATTCTTTGTTTTCCATGAGTATAATTTTGGAACATGATTTAGAAAGTACTTAAAGTGCCTAAAGTACTTAAAGTGCCTAAAGTACTTAAAGTGAATGCTGTAACATAAACTTATGAGAGTCTTTCATTGTCAGTATTGATCATCAATTGTATTCAACTTTAGGCACTTTAGCGCATTTTAGTGCACTCTAGGCACTTAATATTTACTTTTGTAAAAGTAGAAAAATTAGTAAATGACCAGACCTTTTGCTTCCACTTCGTGTATAATCCTTTCGGCCGGAAGCTCGGAGCGCATGGGAACTCACAAATCTCTGCTCAAATTCGATTCTGAGAGGAATTTTATTCAAAAAATCATTGAAACATACCAAAAGGCTGGCGTCGAACAAGTTATAGTTGTTGTTAATACTGAATTATCCACACTTTCGAAAAAAGGAACTGACCATCTGGCGGATTATATTCAGTTTATCACAAATCATTTTCCCGGGTTAGGGCGTTTTTATTCATTACAAACAGGTGCGCAGCATCTTAAATCTGGAAATTATTGC